>DMYK01000610.1:6514-29420 GCA_003483675.1 Microcoleaceae cyanobacterium UBA11344 | reverse complement strand
ATTCCCTGTATTTAGGTCGCGTTACTTACGAAGCTTTAGCCAGCAATGCTATCTCGTCTGTACTGAATTTTACAGAAGGCGCGCGTTTGCCACAGGGAGTCATGCAGCGATAAAAATATCGCAAAGGTTTGACTTTTGCGATCGCGAATGTGGAAAAAACTTACTCTTCGCAGCCTTGTTTTTTAGAGTTGATGCGGCGAGCGAAGGTGCGGGCTAAGTTAGTAGTGCCGATCGTAGTTCAAGAGGAATTGTGGGGGCTGCTAATTGCCCACCACTCTACTTGTCGGGAGTGGGAAGAAAGCAAAAAAACATTTTTGCGGCAAATAGCAGAACATTTGGCGATCGCAATTTACCAAGCGGAACTTTATGCAGAAGTCCAGCAGCAAAAGCGNNAGCGGGTAATTGAGGGCACGCGAGAACTTCGCGATGCCCTCGGCGCCAGTCAGCAAGCCTCGCCAAGAGCGAATTTTTGGCAGCTATGAGTCACGAATTGCGGACTCCCCTCACCTGCGTAATCGGCATTTCCGACAAGCTGCTGCGCTGGTATTACGGCAAAGTTGGCAATCAGCAAGTGCCGATCGAAAAGCAGCGGCAGTACCTGCAAACTCTCCGCGATAGTGGCGATCATTTGTGAGAATTAATTAACGATATTTTGGATTTATCGCAAGTAGAAGCGGGAAAAACAGTATTAAAAATTAGCGAAGTTTCTCTTTCTAAATTAGCGTCTCAAAGTCTGCACGCCCTCAAGGAAAAAGCTGTTGCAAAAGGGGTGGAACTGCTCCAAGAACAGCGGAGCAATCCCTACCGTCGCGAATACGGCGGCACCGGTTTGGGACTAGCATTAACTAAACAGTTAGTAGAACTCCACGGCGGCGCGATCGAAGTCAAATCTACAGTTGATGTCGGCTCTAGTTTTACAGTTTTTATACCAATCCAAAATCTGCTCAAAGATGAATCATAAAAATTCAAATATGAAAAATCAAATTCATCTTTGCCGCTGCATTATTCCTCGCGAGGTAGCCTCGTTCTGGTCGAAGAAGATGAAGAAACTGCTAGGTTGATTTGTGATATATTGACAGCAGCAGGACTTCAGGTGGTGTGGATGATTGAAGGTTCGGCGGCGGTCGAACAAATTGAACTTTTGCAGCCTAATGCTGTGATTGTCGATATGCAATTGCCTGGTATGAATGGCGGAGAAATAATTCAGGAATTGCGCCAAAAACCAGCTACTAAAAATCTGATAATTCTGGCTTTGACAGCCAATGAAATTTCAGCAGATCAGATATCTGTCGCGACGGGAGGAGCCAATGATTGTTTGGCAAAACCGATTCACCCGCAGCAGCTCGACAAAATTATTGCTTTAATGGCTAATGGGAATGGGTAATTGGTTATTTGTTATTTGTTATTGGTTATTTGTTATTTGTGTAGACTCTCAAAGAGGCGATAAAAAATTATGAATTGTAAAATATTTGTTTGAATATATTTACTTTATAGGTGAGTTAATATATACTTTACTACCCATGCCCAATTCCTAATTATTTATGATTAATTGTCAAATTCCTACAGGATTAATTGTTTCTTGTCAAGCACCTACTGACTCGCCACTGCACGATCCGATCGTCATTGCTGCAATGGCTCTGGCGGCTGTCAATCGAGGAGCCGCAGGGGTGCGAATTGATACTCCGGCTCACATTGCGGCAGTGCGACAACAGATATCTGTCCCGATAATTGGGATTTGGAAGCAGCAATTGCCGGGATGCGAGATTTACATTACTCCTCGGTTTGAAGACGCGCGGGCGATCGCCGATTCTGGATCTGATATCATCGCTATTGACGCTACTCTCAGAAACCGTCCCGTAGCCGAACCAGATTTAAAGACATTAATTGCCAGAATTCACAACGAATTGGGCAAATTAGTCATGGCAGATGTAGATACAATAGAAGCTGCGATCGCGGCGGCAGAAGCTGGTGCAGATACGGTGGGAACTACTCTTTTTGGATACACTGTCGAGACGCAAAATCTACGTCCACCCGGATTTGAATTGCTTGCTCAAATGGTGGAAAAACTCAAGGTTCCAGTTATCTGTGAAGGTGGCATAGCTAGCCCAGAAATGGCGAAAAAAGCATTAGATTTAGGAGCGACTGCTGTGGTGGTTGGCGCAGATATTACTGGAATTGATATCAAGGTGGCAGCATATAAATTGGTAATATCAAGTCTGGTTAATTGCTGATAAATCCTGTATGAGCATAGGGCATAGGGCGTAGTCGAAGAGCCGAAAAGCGGCCCTTCGACTACGCTCAGGAACCGCGAAGGGGAGGGATGATCGAACAAAGTGTTATAACTGTCTGATTTACTCTTTTTGCTGACAATGGCTAGGTCATCGGTGAATTTTTCCGGATGGGAACCGCTTCAACCTGTTAGTTGAAAAAACAGAGTAGATTTAGTAATATGGCTAGTGACTTTTCTTTTAAATCTCAAGTCAAATTCGACAAAAATGGCTTGGATAATACTGCACAGCGCCACAGTCGATCACTCCAAGTCATGGTTTTTATGCTGATAGTTACTACCTTAGTCACATTGCCGATATTTCGTCTAGCCGAACTACAACTGATACAGGGAGCTTATAACCGACAACGGGCAGAAAACAACCGGATTCGCCCAGTTTTAGTAGCAGCGAACCGCGGTCAAATTTTAGACCGTAGCGGCAAAATTTTGGCGGCCAACCGCAGCTCTCGATCGGTATATTTGTGGCCAAAAGAGCGATCGGTCCAGGAGTGGCAAAAAGCCGCCGCTACCCTCAGCCCCATAGTAAACATCCCTGCCGCCGAAATTGTCAAAAAGATCGGCCAGGCAGGCTATAAATCCGCCCTACCAGTGCGAATTAGTAAGGATATAGATGTTGGTACTTTCGTCGCTTTGAAAGAACAAGCTAACACTTTGCGGGGAGTAGAAATTCGCGTAGAATCGAATCGCGACTATCCTAATCAGCAATTAGCATCCCATCTTTTGGGATACGTCGGTGAAGCTAGTTTAGATGAATTAAAAGCTAATCCTGAATATCCGATGGGAATGATCGTCGGGAAAATGGGAGTTGAAAAATTAGTTAATCCCACTTTAGAGGGTGTTTGGGGAAGCCGTTTGATTGAGGTAAATGCTAAGGGCGAAGACATCCAAGATTTAGGTGAACAAGAGCCTATTCCCGGCAAGTCTGTGCAGCTAACTTTAGATTTAAATATGCAGAAAACTGCGGAAAAAGCTTTGGGTAATCGCCTGGGTGCTGTTGTGGCGATCGATGTCAAAACCGGCGCTCTTTTAACAATGGCTAGTTGGCCGACATTTGACCCAAATATTTTCACCCGCAGGGTAAGTCAAAAAGAATGGGATCGGCTGCAAGGGCCCGACAAACCATTTTTAAATCGGGCAGTTCAAGGTTATCCAGTCGGTAGCACTTTTAAAATTGTGACTTCTGTTGCGGGGATGGAGTCGGGCAAGTTTTCTCCTAGTTCGACTTTGGTAAGTTCTGCTTCAATTAACATCGGCGGAATTACCTTTAACGAACACAGCGCCGGTTACGGCGTGATCGGTTTCCGCGATGCTTTAGCCTACAGCAGCAATACGTTTTTCTATCAAGTAGGCATGGCTGCGGGGCCGGAACAAATGTCGAAATGGGCTAAGGAAATGGGGATTGGCGGCAGTATTAATTTAGGTCTTTTGGGTTTGGATGCGGCCAATCACGGTCAAGTTCCGACACCGGCAATGAAAAAGAAAATGTATGGGGAAGATTGGTATGTTGCCGATACAGTAACAATGGCGATCGGTCAAGGTTTGGTACTTTGCACTCCCCTAGAATTGGCTGTGATGGTGTCAACTGTTGCCAATGGTGGTTGGCGAGTGCAGCCACATTTGTTGGCCTCTCAAACCAATACTCCAATCACTAAAAAAGTCAAAACTGCGATTAAGCCGGCAACTTTGAATGTCGTTCGCCAAGGATTGATTGACGTGGTGCTAAAAGGTACTGGCAGAGCCATGAATGATGGTACTATTCCTTTGAGTGGTGGCAAAACTGGGACGGTGGAAATGCCCGGTCATGCTGACAATTCTATGTATGTGGGTTTTGCTCCTGCTGACAAACCGGAAGTTGCGATCGCAGTTATAGTTGAAGGCGGCGGATTTGGTGCTGTCTCGGCGGCACCAATTGCTCAGGAGGTATTCCGAACTTATTTCCAAAAGCAGGGTTTTAAACCTACTAATAAGCCTCTATAGTCATTAGCTAATTGTTGAGTCTTGACTGTTGACTGTTCAGATTTTATGCCATACTTCGATCGCACTATCCTTGATATCTTGGAAAAGTGCGATCGACGATCAAAAGTTTTCCCCTACCAATCGTCTCACTTCCAAGGTCGATAAATTCATCATTTGCACCACCTGTTCCAGATTCATCCCAGAATTTAAAAGTTGAGTTACGAGGGGGGAAACGGCATTGTCGTGTCCGGCTCTTGGGATGCCAACGAAAGATAATTTGTATAAAATTGATAATTGTAGCAAGACTTTTCAAGATTGGCATAATACCAGCAGAGGCGCGATCGCTCCTGCGTGAATAAAGTATGATGGATAGTGTAAACATAAAAGACGTTTACTAGGATAGTTATGGACGCTGAAGAATTGCTCAGACGCTATGCCGATGGCGAGAGAGATTTCTCGGAAATTAGCTTAGTCGATGCCAATCTAGCAAACATGAACTTAAGTGGCATCGAGCTCAGTGGCGCTGATTTGAGAGGTGCTAATTTGAGAGAAACCAATCTCAGCGGAGCCGCTCTAGCTTCTTCTAACCTGAGCACTGCTAATCTCAGTCGCGCTAACTTAAGTAATGCTTGCTTAGAAGAAGCTGACCTCAGTGATGCTGACTTACGAGAGGTTGACTTGGAAGGTGCTAATCTGGGTCGCGCTAATTTGTGGGGAGCTGATTTGAGTGATGTCCAGTTGATTGATGCTAATTGTACTTCGGCAAATTTTAGCATGACATTCTTGGTTGACGCGAATATTGAAGGTGCTAACTTTCAGGGAGCGCAGATAGATACCGCCATTTTTCAAATGGAAAAGATGCTGTTTACAGATATCATCAATCGTTATGCGGCTGGGGAGAGAAATTTCAGCGGCTTGATAGTAAAGAGCTCCAATTGCAGCCGGGAACGCAAGTCTTGGGAGCTCGGACAATTAAAAGGATTGGATTTGAGCGGTATTATTTTGCGTAATAGTAGTATCCAAGAGATCGGGCCCTACATGAATGGAGTGATTTTGCCAGGAGCTGACTTGACTAGGGTTGATTTCGATCAAAGCAATTTTGAAGGAGCAGATTTTAGCAATGCTATTTTGCGAGAAACCCGTATCTTCCAATCAGTTTTTGATTTTGCCAATTTGAGCGGAGCCGACTTGACAGGAGCTGGGTTAGTTGAGACGAGTTTTTGGTATACCGATTTCAGTAAAGCCAAATTTAATAAGGCAAGAATCAGCAGTCTCAGCTTTAGCCGAAATAATTTGACGGAGGCAACCTTCAAGGAAGCTAGATTGCACAGTGTTGATTTTGATAAAGTCAAGTTGACCCGAACGGACTTCCGTGAAGCCGACTTCGGGGTGAAAGATAGTGTTTTTGGGGTCGAGTTCCGAGATTGCTATTTTGAGGAAACCCTAATGCCCGATGGCAGCGTGCGAAACAATAGCTAAAGTAAATAGACTTCTCCTCAAACGTGAGTTCGACGGTCAATCCGACGGGAATTGCAATTTCAACAAAGTCTATTTCAGCCAGAATGTGAGCTATTGTGGAAGAACCTTCTGCACTTTCTTGAGCCTTTCCTTGATAGCAGAATTGGGGATATTAGAAAGAAAATCGTATTGACTGTCTGTCGATGTTCGCTTCTGCGAATCTGTGATGCCACGAGTTGAGAAAAATTTGCAACCGAAGTAAGTATTTGCTGTTTTTCAAAGATTGAGTTATTTTAGTAGTATCAACATTTTTATTCTCAACAGATTCTAGAAATAAAGTCATGAACGAAGAAGAAGAAGCAGAATGGATGAGAATATGCAACAGTAGAAAACATTTGTGGTTGGAAGAAGTGCTGAGGCGCTATGAGGCAGGGGAGAGAGACTTTTCTCTGATTCAAGTGTACTTGAGTGACGAGCAATCTAAGGAGCGCTACTTAAGTGGAGTGAACTTGAGTGGAGCTAACTTCAAGGAAAGTGACTTGCAATCCCTGGTTTTTTACGGACAAGGAATCAATTTTAGTGGCTCAGATTTGAGCGACCTCGACTTGGCCTACGCGCATTTTGAAAATGCGGATTTGAGTGGGGCTAACCTGAGCGGAGCTTGTCTGTGGCGAGCTAACTTTGGCAGAGCGGATTTGACTGGGGCGAATTTGACTCAAACCGATTTGCAGGAGACTAAGTTTTACGACGCGAATTTGAGTAGAGCAAACTTAAGTGGAGCCAAGATGATTGAGACAAGTTTTGGTGATGCTAACTTAACCGATAGTGATTTTAGGAATGCTAAGTTTAAAGATAGCGTTCGTTTTTATCGGGCTGACTTGACGAGAACTAACTTTTTTGGCACCGAGTTGGATCTGGATGAAATTAGAGGTAACAAATCTGAAATGGCTATTTTTACAGATGCTCACTTTAAAGATACTATCATGCCCGATGGTACTATTTGGAACAGTGAAGACTAATTCGTCGCTACTATAGCACGTCTAAATGAGTTGTACAATCTTTGTAAGGGTAATCCCCCCTGAAGAACCCCGTGATTGTCAGGGAAGGCACTCTTGGCATCGCCCCTACATATCTATACAAATGATTTAGACGCGCTATATCAACTAATTACCTACCCTCAGCAAAAGAGGAAGTTAGTTTAACCAGGTTTTTAGGGGAGAAGAGATATGATTTTTTTCATTTTGTCCTTGCTGTTAGGATCTTTAATCTGAGAAAGAAAGTCATATTTAAATGAGTCGCCAGATTTTTCTAAATCTGCATTAAGTCTTTCTTCTAGCTTGCCAATGGGAATTAAACGCTCTTCCCAGCCCAAGGTATTATTTTTGACGATAATATTTCCCTTGGCATCTTTTGTCGTGTAATCTAGGCTCTTCTGAATTTCATAGGAATTGTTCGGCATCCAAAAAGCAAAGTAATAATCTGGCTTGTCAGATGTGGAATTTGGCTTGAATCCCAGCACAACTTTCCAGAGAGCACTAGGAACTGTTATCGTTCGATCACCATCTGCTGTTTTGAAATTTTTAAAAGAATTGGGATTATCCTTAAGTGGAGCTTCCACAACTCTTCCTCTTTCATTTAAAACTGTCACAGTAGGAGGAGTAGAATATTTTGTTAACTCTCCACCACCAGCACCGTACACACCAGAAGAGATATAGAACTTATAAGGTGTTGGCTGTTTTTGTTCATTTTTCAGACGCGCCAGCTTCTGTAGTTTGTCTTCCAAACCGCGCCAAGCACCTTCATTTCCCTTGGAATCTTGAGGAACAATATTCGTAGTTAAGAAACTAGCATACATATCCTTTGTGCTTCTATTTCGGTCGTTAGAAGCACTCATGTGTCCCCGTACTGGCCAGAAGATAGCTGGCTGTTCAAGCTTAAATGCCTTATACTCGTCCTCATTATAGTTAATTTGACTATCGAACTTATAGTCTTTATGAGCAACCCGGTAAAAGGAACTATTTAAATCGGGGTCTACCGCAAACTCACCAGGTCTGTCTTTACTTTTAATATTTCCTGGCCATGAGCCATCCAGAACCCAACTAACCCAGTTAGGTGTATTTTTTTTACCATTATAGGAAACAGTGTACTGTGGCTTCTCTATCAAATAGTTATTTTGATAGGTATTATTAGTCACTAGGTCAGTTCTTGCTGTAGTTGGATTGCTAAACCTCAGCGACTCGCTTTGGAAAAAGACATTATCTAGATAGACCGGAATAGATGCTTCGAGCTTGAATTCAACAGTTGCTGGCTGACCGCGAAGTTTTTCTGGTACATCAACAGAGAAAGATTCAAAGCCCTTGATGCCGTAATCTACTTTGAATTGATCTATTAAGTAACTAGCCGGAGCTTTATTACTGTCCGTTTGATTTTCAGCTTTTTGAAGAGTTATTGTTTGAGAAAACGCTGGAATTGATGGATCTGATGGTCGAATAGTAACATCAAGCGTGCCTTTAGATTTGGCATTAGAGCTATTGGCAATCTTTGGTGCGTGCAGATCGAATCGAAGGGCACCCCAATCGGGTACAACAAACCGATTGTGAACAATTTCCTTCACCCCGCTGCTTTCTAACTTAAAAGCATAGTTTGGTTCGCTGTTCCCTTGGATAAGTTTTACCTCTTCCAAACTTTGAACCAAATCAATATTGGGATTGGATTGACCGTTGTGGAACGACCACCCAGGTAGACCCTTAGACAAAGGAGTTCGAGTCACTCCCTTCGGATCGAAAACAGCATCAAAATTCCCATTAAACAGAGTAGGAACCGCAGCATCTCCCCGCATCCTGGCATCATAAGTATTGTCAAAATCAACCGGATAGCGCTATTATGAAAGTATCAACAACTTGCACAAAAAAGCTATGGACGTTGAAGAACTATATAGGCGTTACGCGGCGGGAGAGAGGGATTTCCCTGGAGTTGATTTAAGAGGAGCTGACTTAAACGTTGCTAACGTGACATACATCGAAGACCTCCAACCAGGTCAGAATGAGTTGAGTGGTATCAATCTCAGCGGTGCTAACTTGACTAGAGCCGATTTGAGTTATGTTAATCTCAGCGGTGCTAACTTGAGCAGTGCTAACCTAGAGTTTGCTACCCTATCGCTGACTATATTGACTGGTGCCAATTTGAGGGATGCTATCCTAGATTACGCTCAACTCTTAGGCGACCTAATTGATGTTGACTTGAGAGAAGCCAGCCTGTTTTGTACGCTATTGAATTGTACCAACCTGACCAGAGCCAACTTGATGGGGGCAACATTTCAAGTCAGTCCAAAGGGGCGTTTGATTTTTAGTGATACCATCATGCCAGATGGTACTATTAATAATGAAGATGAAGTTTATGAATAGCCTAAATTATTTTTATAAGTGTGTAATAGTAATGCTGGCTGGCTCGGCTTTTCAGATATTTTGCTATGACAAAACTCCTTTATGTTCGCTATAGTTCAATTTCATTAAAAGTCAATAGCCTGGTAAGCCAAGCAAGCTTTCCAGGCTAATTTCTTTGCTGTCTAGACCATGAGCCTTATGATTCGATTATTTCCTCAATCTCGTCGGGAATATTTGAGAAAAAGTCAAGCTCAGTCAACTCCTCGATTTGGTTAACAGTCAGCTTCCATGTTTGCCAATTTCTCCAAGCAGCTTTGTTTGGTATTTCTGGAAGATTTAACCCCAACAAAGCATTGAATGGGTGAGGAACTGGTAGCGCAAAATCTCCATTATTACCTACCGATCCATTTGGATTAGTTGGTACGTGAGCTGGTTCAACCTCGTTAGGTGTTAAAATGCCGTAACTTACAGCGTTAGTTGCTCTGACATCACTCGGACTAATCCCTGGTCGCTCTAATTCTAGCACCACCTTCCAAGTCCAACCAGGAATATTTATCCCTTTGTTGGTAAGAATCTGAGGTTGTGTTAACGCACTGGGTCTTGCTCTATGACTTATACGTTGAGGATTTAGATTGCTTTCATAACCCCCAGCGACAACATAAAGCTCTTTTGAATCAGTATCAACATTGGATGCAAGTAAATCATCGAAACTTGTCCATGCTGGATTATCTGGGATTTCTCCTCGGAAATTATCGTTATTATCAAAATGCTGTGGAACTACATTTGTCAACAGAAAAGTGGCTATGTTGTCTTTTTCGCTATTGGTTCGGTGAGAGGAAGGTAGCATATGACCTCTTGAATAATCACTGTTAGTGTAGTCTTCATGTACGATCCGACCCCAGGTTTCAGGAATACTTTTATCTTCAATGAATCGGAGATTGGAACGACTGGTGTTACCCAGCCACTTTTGATTCATTTGCCAACTTACCCATTTAGGAGTTTTGCTGCTGTCATCATAAGCAGTGGCAAACTGTGCTTTCTCTAGCAAATAGTTATCGCGATTCGCAACGTCAAGGTCAGTTGTGTTCCTGGCATCTGAGGGATTTCCAAACAGTAGATGTTGACTTTTGAAGAATACATTATCTAAGTAAACAGTACCGCCACCAACAACTTCAAATTTGAGGTTTGCTACCTTACCGCGCAAATTGTCAGGCACCTCAAATTGGAAAGTTTCAAACCCTTGAATTCCATAATCAATCCTTTGGGTATCTTCTAAATATGCACCTCTTGTTTGCTTCGCTCGCGTCAAATTGATGGATGATGAAACACCTAAAGGACTTCCATCTGCTGCTGACAAAGTGACCAAAACACTTCTGCCTCGTTTCAGTTCTGCTTCGGGAACATGGAGGTCAAATCGTAAATTTCCCCACTCAGGCACAACAAAACGGTTGTGGGTAATACTTTTACCAGATTCTAGCTTCAGAGCATAATTTGGTTTAGTTTGATCGACCCCAATCCTCTCCAATTCCGCGTGCAAAGCCGGAGCATCACTTGCAGATAGCTGATTCACATCAACGAGATTGCTTGTAGACACGCTAGCTGACGTTTCACCATTATGAAAAGACCAACCAGGAATCCATCGGAAAAAATAGTCCGGTTAGTGCCCTGTTTGTGAATCTAGTATAGTTAATAGTATAAATAAATTGAGCGATCAAAACATGAACGCTGAAGAACTGCTCCGAAGATATGCTGCTGGTGAAAGAGATTTTCGTCGAGTTAACCTAGAATATGCCAAATTAAGAGGTGTCAACTTGAGTGAGGCTGACTTCAGCGAGGCTAACTTAGGTAGTGCTCGTCTGCAAGAAGCCAATCTCAGGCGTAGCATTTTCAAATCGGCTAACTTGGGATTAGCTGATTTGAGCCATGCAATTCTCGATGAAGCAGATTTATCTCATGCTTATTTAGACAGTAACCTAGAATATGCCTCCTTGCAGGGAGCTAACCTCAGTCATGCTCGCTTAAGGTGGGGTAATTTGAGGAATGCCAATCTGAGAAATGCCAACCTGAGAAATGCTGTGCTTGTTGAAATTAGCTTGCGCGGAGCCAATCTGGAAGAAGCAGACTTGAGAGATGCAATTATGGGTGAAACTTCTTTGGAGCGGGCGAATTTAAGGGGAGCATTGGTGAAAGGTTGCAATATCGACTATACTGACAAAAGAAATACGATTATGCCAGACGGTCAAGTTGTAACTGATAAGAACTACAATCCTGGAGGGGATGAGGACGAATAATTCAATTTAAGAAAGTTGGACTTTTATAGATTCCCCCTCGCTACTTAATTGTAAGACTGAGGGGGAATCGGTTTGAAAGTGCTGACTGATTGAGATGACGAAGAGAGTGTGAGAGTTCTCTGAGCCAGAACAAATTATTTACACAAGAGGACTGGAACTATCTGTTTCGATAACCTCTTGAATTTCTTCAGGCAGATTTGATAAAAAGTCATACCCAGTTAATGCTTCGAGATAATCAACATTGACGCGCCACTGTTGCCAGTTCTTCCAGTTAGTTACACCATTGGGAAGAAATCCGTTAGGATAGGATGGACTATCTGGCAATCTGTAGTTGGGAGCGGGAGTTTCTCTACTACGTCTGTTGGGTGTTATGACAGCAATGACCTGCGTATTAGCAGTGACATCAGCTATTCCTTGACCGGGTTCCAAGGGAACGATAATTTTCCAAGTGTAATTAGGAATCCCAATAGTTTTGGGATTAGGAGTCAAAGTCCCATTTGAATCGAGAATGACTCTACCCTGAGTATTTGTTGAAATCTTGTTGTTGATCTCTCTAAGGTCTGAATGACCTGGCGGTACTGCTGGACTGTAATCAAACCCGCCAGCAATAATGTAGAGTTCCCGGTTATTGTCTTTAACTAGCTGGTTTCTGCCGTAGTCTTCAAGCTGAGCCCACATCCCGCCATTATTGTCTTCATGTTGTGGAAGTAGGTTGGTTGTTAGGAATGTGGAATATATATCTTTGTAAGTCCTGCTTCGCTCCGCAGCAGCAGTCATATGACCGCGTTCAAAGTTTCTTTGATTGCGCCTATAATCTGGTCCTTGAGTTTTTACCCAGGTATCAGGGAGTGTGGGATCTACTGACCAGGGATAATCCACAAAATAGCCAGGAGGGTAGCTGCTATCAGGAGAAGTCAAAGTCATTCCACTCCCACTATCAAGAATCGGAGGAGGAAAACCAACAGGAGGATATTTATTGCGATCTTTGAGTTTAAGGTCTCCCTGTCCAATAGTTCCCAACCAGGACTTGTTTAACTGCCAACTCACCCAATTAGGTCCCTTGGTGGCATCGTTGTAAGACAACGAATACTGTGGCTTTTCAATCAAGTAATTTTCGCGGTGAGTATCTTCAGAAGGGCGAGCAAAAGTAGGATTTCCTAACTTGAGATGAACGCTATTAAAGAAAACGTCATCCAGATAAACTTCACTGCCTCCTTCTACCTTAAACTGCAACAAAGCAGGTTTGTCTCGTAGATTATCGGGTATCTTCAAATGAAATGTCTCAAATCCTTGTTCGGCGTAAGCTAGCTTATTAGTGTACGGATCGCTGTAGCCGACAACATTGTAATCGTAGTAACCAACCGCATTAGGACGGGCAAGAGAATTCGGATCTAATGGGTTAATTAATGTATCTGGATTGGCAGCCCTCGTCAGTTCGATCGGGGTTAAATCCTGCCACTCTTCAGTAGTTGATTCCGTTCCCTTGATAGAAACTTTGAGTTGACCGCCACTGGGATTAGGTACGTGAAGATTGAAGCGCAAAGTTCCAGACTCAGGTACTACAAAACGGTTGTGGGTAATACTTTTCCCTGATTCTAGCTTCAGAGCATAATTTGGTTTAGTTCGATCGACCCCAATCCTATCCAGTTCCGCGTGCAAAGCCGGAGCATCACTTGCAGATAGCTGATTCACATCAACGAGATTGTTTGTAGTTACACTCGCTGACGTTTCGCCATTATGAAAAGACCAACCAGGAATCGCATTAGAAAAAATAGTCCGATTACCACCCTGCGGATTAAAAACAGCATCAAAATTGCCGTTAAACAGAGTAGGAACCGCAGCATCTCCCCGCATCCTGGCATCATAAGTATTGTCAAAATCAACCGGGATACGCTCTACATTCGTTTGGGGACGCAACTCCTTCCCGCCGCCCAAAACCGAATAAAACCACCCCGTACCAATTCCCTCCCAAGGAGCAGCATCAACACCATGCTCAAAACGCTCTTCCGGCGTATACCAAGGTGTAACCCGAGCAGAATTGTTCGCAATATTGCTAAATGAAAAGTCCTTATCGAACAAAGGTTCCCGATATCCATCGCCGCGTCGGCGGAAAATAGGATTAGCATCTAAGTTTTCATTGAACGGGAAGTTAGTTGGAAACAAATCTGATGTCCCCCCATACCAGCTCAAAACACGTCCGTGTACAGCTCCCCTTCCAGCAATACCAACAGTAGGATCGGTTTCCTTCGTAAACCCAGCACGACTTTTGTTATAATCTGGGTTATTTTTATTAGTTCCCAGCAAAACCGACAAATCCGGTTCTCCCAATAGCGGAGCAGTAGCATCGGGATTTTCTGACCTCCAACCTTCTCGCGGAAATTTAAGTCCGGGGGCTGTTTTGCCATTTTCAGTAAACGGAAGATTGGGAATATCCCGACCCGCCGGCGAAACTGTACCTCCTGATAAATCCGGTACTGTCTGATAGTAATTATCCGCAAAAGTGACATTATTTAAGCTAAAATCAAACCAGTCGCGATCTGGAAAAACAGTTATGAACCCAAAATTGCTATATAGCCGATATATGGCTCAAGAGTTAGTTAGACGGTATAGGACTGGGGAGCGCGATTTCATAGAGCTCAATCTCATAAATATTCATTTACGGGATGATTGTCTGGTTGATATCAACTTTAGCGGTGCTAATCTCGAAGAAGCTGATTTGACAGGCACTCATTTAATTAATGCTAACTTTAGCCATGCCAATTTAGAAAAAGTTCAGATAAGTTATGGTTTACTGATTAATGCTAATTTGAGCCATGCTAATCTCAGAAATACTAAATTGATTAATACTGATTTGACGGGTGCTGACTTGACGGGTGCTGACTTGACGGGTGCTGATTTAAGTAATGCTATACTGGTGATGACAAATCTAACTGATGCCAATTTAACTGATATTAAAACAACAGAAAATACGATTTCTTGTCAGACAATCATGCCTAATATAAGTGTACAAAGTTCACCTGATATAGTAATAGATGCTCAAACTTTTCTCAGACGCTATGCTGCTGGTGAGCGAATTTTTAAGGATATAGTCTTACATCGTATCGACTTGAGCGGAGCTGACTTGCGTGAGGCCAACCTGTCGAAAACTCACTTGAGCTATGTCAACTTTTACGAAGCCAATTTGGAAAATTCTCAGTTTGATAAAGTTATAAGTTGTGATTTTAGAAATGCTAACTTATCCCGTTGTAATTTTACTAATTCGCAGATAATTTATAGTGATTTAAGAGGGGTAAATTTGGCAGGGTTGGATATGACAGCTACTAACTTCACTGGCTCTAACCTCCAAGGAGCTCAAGGTAGTTTTAATTTCTTAGATGTAATGTTTTTTTGCAACACTACTTGGATTAGTGGAGAATTTATTCCTGGTCCAGTCAATGCTGACGCTCATTGGTCTCGCTCAATTATAGAAGGTGAATTTTGAATAAGTTTCGGTGGGGTTATATCTAGTTGTGTTAGTAAACCAAAATATCATTAGTTTGTGCAGAGCAAATTCGATTATTTAGCACGATTGTTTCAAGATAGAGAATTACGGACACACTCCATCTATAGGCTGTACACTGCGTACCTTACCCCTACAGATAGCCGATCAAACCATTTTTTGCGTAAGTCCTGAAGATGTCCGTATTACCGATATTTAACCGGATACAATCAGAACTTACGCAAGATTGAAATAATTGTCAATGCTTTGAACTTTCGGATACCTTTTCAACCTCTTTCACAAGAGTTTTAGGTAAGTCCTGAGAAAGCCAAATTTATGGTGGGAAAGAAAAATTATTCTGTTGTTTGATTCGCTCCCGAATGTCTTCAGGAAGATTTGACAAAAAGTTAAAAATCAAATCAGATCCTTGACTATTAAGAAGATTTTCAAGTTTCTCAATGGAAATCTTCCATGTATTAGGTCTTCGCCATTGTTCAGCACTTGTTATAGGCTCGCGATTCAACCCTAACAGTTGATTTAAAGGATGCTCAAGTGATTGTCCCTCCCAGTTTGTGAATGGTTCAGGTGTGTTGGGCGTGATGTACGTGTAGCTGCCAAGAACATCTTCTTCCCCAAGACCTGGTTTGTTAAAAACTAGAATTGTTTTCCATGTCCATCCAGGAATACGGATTGCATTAGATTCGAATCTTCTAGTATTTACAGTTCCCGGATTTTTCACAATCATTTCAGACGCCCGAGTTCTCGGCTGAGAATTCAGAAGAGACCAATTTTCCTGTTTGGTATCGAATACCCCAGCAGTAATATAAAGTTCTTTATTCTGATTAAAGATGAGCTGCCTAACTAATTTTGATTCAATTCGAGACCATGCAGGAGAAATGTTTACGTCAATTTCGTTACTGTTGTTGAGGAAAAGTCGATTATTGTCTATTGCTTGTGGAATTAAGTTAGTGCCCATGTAGGTAGCAATAGCATCTTTCTCATTTCTGTTTCTATCTACGTTGGGGATAAGATGACCTCTATCCAGACCCGTTCCTCCATAAATTCTCCCATCGATTTGAGGCCAGTTCGGAGCTGTAGAACTACCAGGCAAGTCAAGATCGGCTATGAATGGAGCATTTGTTCTGTTTGCAGATGGCTTTCTCCAAGAATCATCAACTTTCCAACTGACCCAGTTAGGAAGTCTAGTGACGGCATTATAAGATGAGGTGTACTGGGGTTTTTCAAGCAACAAATTGGTTTGGTAAGGATTTTGTTCGGGAGCTCTATCATCCCATATTGCTTCAGTTGGATTGCCAAATTTAAGAGGGTCACTCTTAAAGAAGACATGATCTATGTAAACATAGTCTCCCCCTTCTAATTCAAACTTCAAAGTAGCTGGTTGCCCTCGGTAAAGCTGTGTCACTTCATCAGGAGTTTGCAAGTTAAGCTGGAAAGTTTCAAAACCTTCTCCACCAAATCCAATCTTATTAGCATTACCTAAGTAGATATTAGTAGCCAGATCGAGCTTTTCTGGGGTATTGACATTTTCGTTGCGGTTGAAAGGGAGTTTTTGCAAATTGCTTTTAAGGTCTATTGTGGTTTTTGCGATCTCTGTACCTGTTGTCGTTTCCAACGTGACCTTCAGGTTTCCTTTTTTGACAGGAGCATGAATATCAAAGCGTAAATTTCCCCAGTCAGGTACAACAAATCGATTGTGAACAATTTCTTTTACTCCGTTGGCTCCTAGTTTAAAGGCATAGTCTGTTTCGCTTTTCCCTTTCTTTGACTTTACGTCCTCCAAATTTTGAACTAAATCAATATTTGGATTGGATTGACCGTTGTGGAATGACCACCCAGGTAGCGCATTAGAAATAGTTCTGCGAACCTGGCTCAAATTCCCCCCAAACGGATCGGTAACAGCATCAAAATTGCCGTTAAACAAAGTAGGAACAGTATCATCACCACGCATTCTGGCGCTGTAAGTGTTGTCGAAACTTAGCGGAACTCGTGGCTGCGTTTCTGGCCACAAACGTTCACCGCCACCATTTATAGAATAAAACCATCCAGTCCCAATCCCTTCCCAAGGAGCATCAGCGCTACCTTGGACAAAGTTTGCATCTGTATGATTTGGGGTGTACCAAGGATTGACACGGTTGGGATTAGTATCGTAGAAGTCGGCATCGAATAACAGCTTGTAACTTCCATCGCTGCGACGGCGGTAAATTGGATCTTCGAGCCAATCCACCGCATGACTGGGTTGCGACTCCCTTAAACCCAGATTCGCACTGCTGGAATACCAATTTAGAACTCGTCCGTGAGTAGCGCCCAAACCGCCCCCAACTACTGGAATAGGATCGGTTTGTCGGCTGAAGCCAGCCCGACTGTCAGCATAGTCCGTTTCCCCAGAACGAGTTCCCAGAAATTCGACTACATCGGGGACACCGAGGAAATTGCCATCTTCATCTTTCGGGAAGTTGAGTCCGGGTTGATTGCTAGTATCTTCTGGTGGTAAAAGGTTAGGAATATTTCGACCGTTGGGAGTCAACGACCCCAAACTCGGATCGGCTGTAGTTTGATAGTAATTATCGGCAAATGTAATGCCTTCCCAAGTTTGCACCTTTGGCTCGTAGAAGTTTCTAAACCCTCCAATTAACGGCAGTGAAAGACTCTCCTGATCGAAGTCGTGGGGGTCGATTGTTGTCACTTGAAAATCGCGACCGAATTGATTTGTTCCGCCTGCATTGGGGAATGCTGTCAGCAAACGCTGCACAATTTCACTATTAACAACTGTTCCGCGACTGAAGCCAATAAAGTGCATGGGAGAGTCGAACAAGTCACCTTGCTCTCGAATCAGTTTCCCCTGGCTGTCGTAAAAGCGCGGCCTCCCTTGAGAATCGAGTCCTCCAATGGTTCCGCCCAAAGCTTGGTCTAACTGCACCAGCGAGGCGTAGAAAGCATCTGCTGCACCTTCTGTAAAACCAGAATCAGGCACGCTTGATTCGTTGTTTTGAGCCCAATCAGGCAGAAGCACTAAAGATTTGTCGCTGTAATTGTCAGATATGTAAGTAGCTAATTGTTCGAGGTAATTTGTTGTGGTTTCTGGATTTTGACCTGCGGGGAAGTCTTGCATCACAGCGCCATATTTATCGACAGGAACCCAGAAACCTGTACCCTGATCGTAGCGAATAATCAAACCCCCACCCCCTGCATCCGCGATGTTGTTTGCAATTTCAAAAAAGTTAGGGGTAATTAGTGCTTCGGTAACTATCGGAGGTGTAAAACCGTGAGTGAGAACAGTGACGCTTCTAAACGGAGAAAGAGCGCTTTCTAGCTGTGTATTAAACTCCCCAAAATCAAGATTTCGCTCTCCCTCAGTGTTTATTGCTTCGACAGCCCAATAATAGGTTTGACCTGCTGTGAGAGTCCGGTCTGGATCGAGGGTAAAATTGTTGTTATCTCCAAACCTGTCACCTCCATTCCAAACCCAGCCACCAGAAGGCTTCCAAGTTGCTGTTAGAATGCGGTTGGGATTAAAGTCATCAAACTCTTGCCACGGAGAACTCAAAAATTGTCTTTTTTCCTCTTGAGTTAGGTGGGAATTGGGCAGCACTTCCGATAAATTGACAACTTGATCCCAAGGCAACAGACCCTCACCTTCTGGGAAGGTACTTACAAACAAATTAACTTCGCGTATTTGCGAATCAGGAATGCCGAAATTCCATTCAAAAGTCGGAGTCAAGTCATTTATTATATCCTCACCTGGCCCAGTCAAATCCAACCAATCCAGCGGTGTCGCCGCCAAACCGCGAGAGTTAGTTGCAGCAACGGGAGCTCGTTTGCTACCAGGTGTCACGCCGTAAGTATACTGGTTGTTCGCATCAATCAGAATCTGGAAGTCAGCAGCAACACTAACCGCTGGGTTAATATTATCAATGGGCACTGTCGAAAGGTCAGCAACCGTAGCAGTTCGTGCTGTAGTGCTGTCGAACAAAGGCAGCCCGACACCCCGACCTTTAGCATCAATTTGAAATTGACCGGGGTTGGTCAATGTTTTCACGAATTCTTCAGTGTCAAAGACATACACCTTGCCATTCGCACCGCTCAAATTCGGATAGGAAGCATAGAGGTACTTGCTATCGCCAGAAAGCACTAAATCAGTAGCAAATCCGTCGGGAATTGGTCGAGTTGCTGCTACTAATTGCGGATTTGTTAGCGGGTCTTTGATAATGCCGATATTGCTACCGGCCCGCTGGTCTCCATCTACGCTGGGCAATTCCTGACCGAAGAATTTCGTGTCGGAATTGCGGCCGACAACAAAGGCATAACTAGCATCCGGTAAAAACCGTTACCGAAACTCCCTCATTTACATCAAAGTAATCAAAACTTGAACCCAGACCTAAATTTGTATAGCGAGTAGTAGCAGCAAAACTTACCGGATTATTATTTGTAATATCCAGTACCCCAAATCCTTTGCTATCTTTCCCGCTGTTTGTAAAGGTCATTTTCAGCGGATCGACCGTAGAAGCTAATCCTTCTACGCCTTCATCGGCTGTTACAGTTCCGATTAATTGATTCCACTTTTTAGGGTTCTGACTTGGGTCGCGGGGTCGGTCTTTGGGGTCAATATTCACAACGTAAATCTGGCTGTTTATCCCATTGGGCGCGGTAACAAATAGCTTCTTTCCGTCACTGCTAATTGCCATCTGTCGCAAACCGCTAGGCGCCGCACCAACTGTAATAGTTTGGGTAACTTGGTGATACTTGGACGAGAACGGGTTGATATCGAGAACGTAGATAGAATTGCCGCCGATTTTTCCGTCTGCGATGTAAGCGTATTGGTCGCGGGGGTCTATGACTATGGATCGAGGTTCTGCACCGCTGGGCAAATTTATCGGGTTAATACCAGCGGTATTCGGCTGAGTGTCTATCTGTTGTCGCGTCATCGGATCGACTAAAGCAATGCGCCCAGAACGATCCATCGCTACATAAGCACGGCTGCCGTCACTGGTTACAGTTAGTTCTCGCGGTCGATCGAGTATATCATCCGTGCCTACAGAAACGCTGGCAATCGACAAGTCGCTGCTATTAGTAGCTGTGACGACTGATTCGGGATTTGCACCGTTAATAATTGCAACTTTATCTGCTGTCCACTGCGCGGCAAAGATGTATTCTGTATTGTTTTCAATTCGGTAAGGACTGCTATCGTATTTAACTTCTTTTGCTGCTTCTGAGGGCTTCGGGCTGACTTTTTCGTTTTGCTTGCGGCTGATGACGATGCGGGATTCACCTAACGGTACGGTGTTGGGAACTTGAACGGCGATTTCAAATTGATTGTTTACCAAAGTGCGACTTTTGTCTGTCAAAACTGTTCCTTCGTAAGCTTGTTTGCCTACTAAAAATTTAACGGTTAAGTCGCTGAATTGACTGCCTAGGGCGTCGCCAAAGTTATCTACTAATACATTGGTAGCCGTGATGAAGAGAACGGGTTGATTGTTGGGAAAAGGTTGATTGTTGCTGTCTGTAAACTTAAGTTCGGCGTTTTGGATGATGGGAGGTTTTTTAGGATTTGAAGCTGTTGGTGCGAGTAGGGATGCGCGTCTTTCGCCGATTAAAATATCTTTGTCTGAGTAGTCGAGATCCCTTTCAGCGATAAGTTCCCCAGTCAGAGCATCCAGTGCGCTATTTTCTTCGGGGGTGGTAAAATCTGTGTTGGGGAAGCTCTGAGTCAAACTGAGGGAGTTGGAAAAGCTGGCGATGTCTTCAGCGCTATTGTTCTCATTGGCTGGAAGTGAAGCGAGTGTTTGTTCTGGGATGGTGTTGGCGAGCGATCGACTATTGAGTAAGTTTTTGGTATCAATCTCAAATTCTGAGGCGAGCAAATTCTGAAACGGATCTTGAGTGTTAAAAGGTGAAGCTTGAAAAGGTTTCATGTTTGATTTCCGTAGATGCGAGTGAGCTGTTGGATTTTGGTAGTTTCAAACTAACTAATTGATGCGCTAAGCTATATAATCGCGCGCGATGTCGCTTTCAGCAATCGCATCTCCGTCGCTGCTGGGATATTTAATTTCTACTTGTTGGACTTGAGTTAAAATTGTCATTTTTCAATTTTTCTCAAATTTAATTAATTTAATCTGTGGTAAATCAGCCTTTTCAGGTTCGTAGTGAGGACTCCAGTCCTCATCAAATGAGAGAGGACTGAAGTCCTCACTACAAACCTAGCTAATTTGATGCTGCGTCCTGGACTTTCAGACGGATCTGACTGTTTGCAGATACAGAGGATTTAAACTTTATTAATCCCTCTTTCTAAAATAATCATCTCCGAGCCAACAACCGGACTTCTTGCTATTACCTTTCCTTGCAAATTCTCAATTTCTAACTTACTGAATTCCAGGGAATTCGCCTGTTTCCACATTTTATTTGCAAGCTGATTTTGCTCCACTTCGCTGAGTTTATACCAATCTTCAGCTAATTTCACTGTCAAAATGCTGCTGGAAAAATTAGCTTCAAACGACTTAACTAAACCGCCGCCAAGTCGATCGGTAATTTCAGCAACTTGATTTTGAATCCCAGCAATCAGAGACTGTTCCGGTGTCAGTGGTGGCGGCGGGACAATTTCTAAGGGGTTCGGTGCTGTCGGTGCTACTAAATCGGGTAAATTGCTTTTAAATTCGGTAGATTGTGGCGCTGAAGGTGCAACAACATCGGGCAAATTTGCCGGTGATTCGATCGCTATTTTAGCCGCTGGTTTTCCCGATAAAATATTCAGAGTTAAACCGACGATCACGATCGCAATTGCTGCTATTGCTGCATTCAAAATTGGATCGGATAGCTTCTGACTGAGGGATGCGGGCAAAATCGATCGCACTAGCTTCACAATACTTTGCCAAAGTAAACCGACTTTCTCTAAAAAACTGCCTTGAGTGCTTGTTGCTACAGACTTACGATCAGATTTTACAGCAACTTTTGGTGTGGGAAGGGCGTTAATTTCTGCTGCAACAGTTTCAGGAGTTGCAGACTTTGGGGCCGAGTCAATCTCCGGTGTTGGAGATTGAGACGGTTCTGGAGTTGGCTGGTTTGTTTGTTCTTCTGACATTTTTTCTGCCTCTGGGCCTTGCAAATATACTTAAATGGGATTAATTTTAGTTGAGTGATCTCAGTCTTAATTTATCATTTTATTAGTTATGAGCATCAAACGTCGTTACTTTCTGATTTTAGGCAGTCTCAGCAGCTTAGGTTGGGCGGGAATCTGGAAAATGTTTCAGCTTCAGACTTCCTGGGGTACAGACGCCAATGCTGCTGTGCTTCCTACTGTTGAGGGAGAAAGGGCGATCGCCCCTTTACCCACCACACCACCTATTTTACGCTTTATGGCGATCGCAGACACAGGTACCGGTGCCGAGGGCCAGTATGCTGTGGCTGAGGCGATGACGCAATATCACAAGCAAAACCCATTTAATCTGGCTATTCTCGCCGGCGACAATATCTATAATAACGGCGAAATTGATAAAATCAATGCTGTTTTTGAGCGCCCTTATCAGTCGTTATTGCAGCAAGGCGTAAAATTTTATGCTTGTTTGGGAAATCACGATATCCGTACAGCTAACGGCGACCCGCAAGTTAAATATCCGGGTTTTAATATGCAAGGTCGCTACTACACTTTTCGGCGCGATGACCTACAGTTTTTTGCTTTAGATACTAATCATAATGCGGATTGGAAAAATCAGCTAATTTGGCTGGAAAAAGAGTTGAGTCAGAGCACAGCACCTTGGAAAGTTGTATTCGGTCATCATCAAATTTATTCCTCTGGTATATACGGATTGAATCAACCTTTTATTAAGACTTTAACGCCTTTATTTCACAAGTACGGCGTGCAGCTTTATATCAATGGACATGAACACAGTTACGAACGAACTCGTTCGATTAATGGCACGACTTATCTAATTTGTGGTGCCGGCGCTGGTACTCGTCCGGTGGGGCGTTCTGAATGGACGGAGTATTCTGCTAGTCGGTTGAGTTTTGCGACGTTTGATGTTTATGAAGACCGGATGTTTGT
>DMYK01000610.1:1137-6386 GCA_003483675.1 Microcoleaceae cyanobacterium UBA11344 | reverse complement strand
CCTCTTGACTTGAACTAAAATTCAACGTACAATGTATTGTTCTTTGATAGGTAGCATTAGAGGTATCTGAGTGAGCAATACGTCCGTAAGAGTAAAAACTAATCCGTTAGTAAGACCTTTCTTGAAGTGGGCAGGAGGTAAAAGACAATTATTGCCAGAAATTCTTAAGTATGTTCCTAAGCATATAAATAAACATACATACTATGAGCCTTTTATAGGTGGAGGCGCACTCTTGTTTGAGTTACAACCCCCAAAAGCTGTGATCAACGATCGCAACAAAGAACTAATTAACTGCTATCAAGTGATCAGAGACTCATTAGATGAGCTAAGGTCGGAATTAAGCAAGGATAAATATAGCAATAGTGAAACGTCTTATTATAAGATGAGAGACTTAGATCGTTGTTCAAAAAAATATGCAAAATTGTCTGAAGTGCAAAAAGCAGCACGCATCATTTATCTAAATAAAACCTGCTATAATGGTTTATTTAGGGTGAATTCCCAAGGTCAGTTTAATGTTCCCTTTGGCAGATATAAAAATCCAAATTTTTTAGATGACGCTGTTTTAAGCTCTGTGAACAAATACTTAAATAGCAATGATATCACACTGTCCAACAAGGATTTTCAAGAAGCTGTTGAAGATGCCAAACAAGGAGATTTTGTTTATTTAGATCCTCCTTACGATCCTGTTTCGGAAACAGCTTCTTTTACTGGGTATGATGTGAATGGCTTTAATAGAGACGAACAATCACGACTAAAAAAAGTTTTTGACGATCTAACTGCCAGAGGTTGTAAGGTGATGATGAGTAATTCTTGTACGGATTTTATTCTGGATTTGTACCAGGATTATCAGGTCAAAAAAGTTAGAGCAACGAGAAGTATCAACTCAAATGCCTTGAAAAGAGGTATGGTTAATGAAGTATTAGTTTTAAATTATGAAGTTTAGGATAAATAAATATGAGTCAAAGCAAGAAAACTGCAAACGATCGAGCTTGGGAAACACTATTTGAAAGGCATAATATCTTAGAAGAGGTAGAAAAAAATGGTTTTTTTGAAATAGAATCGGCTCAAATTAATCAGGAAAGAGAAAGTAGGCTGATGGCCAAGTTCGATCACTCTGTTAATTTGCCAGAGATCTTTCGAGACAATCATTTATCAATCTTGCCAATTTCTCGCTCTAAATATGTGATCGGTAAGTTTGATACACACTTGAAAGTTGGATATGATCGTGAGATAGAAGTAATACCTGTTGAATTTCCAGCAGAGATAGAGAGTATAGATTACACAAATTTATATTCTGAAAGTTCGGCATTGCACTGTGCATTTAATATCGGTATTATAGATGATTTAGTCGGTGAAAAAACAGCTTATACTGTTTCTGGGAGAATGTCTACAGAGTCTTTTGAATTTAACATAAATCACCTCGCCAACAAACCCTATTCAATCAAGGTTAAAAATTCTCAGTGTGAGATAGATGCAGGATTTGAAAGTGACAACTATTTTGTATTGATCGAAGCTAAGAACTATGCGATCGAGGATTTTTTGATTCGACAACTTTACTATCCCTACAGATTGTGGTCAAAAAAAATCACCAAAAAAGTGATTCCAGTATTGATGACATACTCTAACGATGTTTTTAGTTTTTTTATTTATGAATTTAGCAACGATCGAGATTATAACTCTTTGAGACTGAGAGAACAAAAGAATTATACGATCGCTCCCGAACAAATACAACGGAGTGATGTTGCTCATGTGTTCAATAATATTGAAGTAATTGCAGAGCCAGATGTTCCCTTCCCACAAGCTGATAAATTTGAGAGAGTAGTAGATTTATTATCATTGTTATTAGAAAAAGATTTAACTCAGGATGATATTACAGAAAATTATGAGTTTAATGTCAGGCAGACTCAATATTACACGGCTGCTGGTCGATATATTGGACTGATCGATAAATATCAAAACCCCGTAACTCGTAAAGTGACTTTTGGTTTAACGAATGAAGGTAGGTCAATATTAGGTATGAGGCACTTGCTAAAATATCTAGCTTTAATTAAAAAGATTCTCGAACATGAAGTTTTTCATCAAGTATTTGAGTTAACGTTCGAGGGGGGAGAAATTCCGTCAAAAGATGCAATTTGTCAAGTAATGTCAAAATATCACTTACAAATCCAGGATACAACTATAGAAAGGCGTTACTGTACTGTCCGAAGCTGGGTCAGTTGGATTTTGTCACAGATCAAAGATTAAAAGTAGTAGAAATTACGCACAGACTCTACTTGTATGGTGCTGATAGTTGCACCTTACTACATAGATATGGGTTGAGAAGCTATTCCGAGCCCACTGCCCGATCGCCCCTAACCGACCAATTTAGCTCTGGCTGTGCCAAAATTGTCTAACTCGTTCACAAGTGTTACCAGTTAAAGATGAAACTGTGACATCTTAACCCCACCAAGCTCATGCAAGATTTTATTAATAACGTCTCTCGCTACCCCCGGTTTTTCATTACGATCTGTCTCGGAATCTTCTTTTTCCTGTTCGATCGACTCAAACCTCTGCTCGATCGACCTGCCACTGCGATCGCCCTTGTGAGTTCGATCGTAGCCACCTTCGTCTTTCTAACTTTTACACTGCGGGCTATGTTAGGTTTGAGCCCGGTTTAAGGGCAAGCTGAACAGGAAAAAAGGCAGACAAGTCAGATTAGCAAGACAAGAGAGCACTTCGACTTCGCAAGCGTGACCAGTGGGTGTCGATCGCGGGAGAGGGGAATTGACGAATTTTGATTTTTGAGTTAAAACACCCACTCCCGAATTAACAGCCAATTCCTTGGCGATCGTACACTTACCAATAGTCACTGCGATAGATTGGAAGAGGACAATTAGATTCAGTAAGGATGGCTAGTGCTGAAGTGAGGCTCCTTTCGTAGAAGGGGCCGTTCCCCTACCTTGAAACAGGAATTAGACACCAATCTATTTAGGGCTCTGCTTTAAATAGGTTTGGATAAGTTCTTAATAGCAGGAAGTTAGTCAGGTAGTTACGTCAGTGACCATCAAACAGGCTCTGGCGAACATCACATCGAGTACGGATGAGCTTTTTCCGGCTATCAACAGTAACGGGGAAATACTGCACCTCTGTTTCCCCACTTTCCCACTTAATTCTTAGGAAGCGGCACACCCCGCCCCGCTTTCCTCTCCCGTTAACCTGACGGTATCACGAGAGTTTCCAGCGGAAAAAACAGATGAAATTTGAACATATCTATCAATTCTTTCAAGACCCCCCTCCTGTTTATCTAAACAAGGAACTAGCGGTCTGTTACATTCTCTCCGTCTTGTTGCGCGGAGATTCCTACGGAACAGAACTGATCGGACAACTAGAGAGGGAATTCCCCATCTACCGACTTTCTGACACAGTGCTCTACAGCGCTCTCAAATTCCTCGAAGATGAAGCGGTGATCGCGGGTTACTGGAAAAAAGTAGAAGGACGTGGCCGCCCCCGCCGGATGTATCAAATCTTCCCCGATTGGCGACATCAAGCTCAAGACCTCGCTCGTCTCTGGCATGATTACATCGGTCAGGGAAGTGGCCTTTCTGGGCGTCGCCACCGCAGTATGTTATAAGTCGAAGGAAGAAGGAAGAAGGAAGAAGGAAGAAGGTCAACGCCAAAAAGGGCAAGGCAGTGCCGATGCCCCTACATCCTACGCTCTGTTACCGGGGAGCGGAGATGTTATCAAAGAGCGCTTTCTGCGATTTTTTGCCAGTATGCGATCGAAGAGGTGTCTGCGTAAGTCCTCATAACTTTTCTGCTACATAAGGATGAGCTGTCCCGCATCTAAATTGAACCTGTTATCGAAGAGTTGGGGCGAGGCTCTGAGTGCCCACCCCACGAGAATTTCATCAAACTTGACTGTCCTTCGGCTCCGCGGCGGTAGGCGCGTGCGTAGTCGAACCATTCCTGTCCTTCGGCTCCGCGGCGGTAGGCGCGTGCGTAGTCGAACCATTCCTGTCCTTCGGCTCCGCGGTTCCTGAGCGTAGTCGAAGGACAGGAACCGGGATGTTGTCAAAGAGAGTTGTCGAAGAGTTAGATGCGCTTCAGCTTACCCTTAGCTGTTTGTCAAAGAGAGTGCTACCCGCGCGCGATCGCGGGATGTTGTCGAAGAGGTGAATAGGTTTTCATAGACCCTCAACGATGATCCTGGGGCTTTTTGTGTAAATTTATGTAAACTCAAAGTAGAGAATTCCAATTACACAAATTTATACCTGATGAATACTGCTGTTCTTCCATCAACCTTTGTGCTGACGCTGCTGTTGGCTGTAGGCTTGTTTTTCTTCATCAAGGCCTCTGTCAAAGACCGAACCGAACAAGTCAAACTCTCTTCCGACAGTGCCCAAGAGTCACTGTTAACCCAGCTACAACAGTATTTTTCCGATCGAGCTTACCGAGTTGCAGCCGTCGATGCTCCTAACTACCAAGTCACTTTTGAAGGCTTTGTGCGGCCGAGTTGGTTTTTAGCTATTTTTTTAACCATGCTGAGTGCTGGCGGTACTCTGTGCCTGGGACTGGTTTTGGCAATGCTGGTTCCCCAGAATGGTCAAATTTTTCTCGCTTTGGTACTGCTGTCCCCGCTGGCGGGGATATTTTACTGGAAAAAAGCTGGACGCTCCGAGCAAGTCTCTCTCAAACTCGAATCAGTTGCTGAGTCGGGAAGCCAAACCAAGAGTTTAATTACTGTCAGAGCCCATCGCGACGAACTAGCAGCGATGCAAAAGGCTTTGGATTTGAAACCCGTAAGTTAAAAGTTGAGCTAGATGCGGTCACGGCAGTGCCGATGATGAGCTCACGGCAGTGCCGTCCCTACAGCAAAGAAGCCGATCGATCGATGTGATCAAAGAGGGTGTCATGAGTAACAATACCTATGGGTTTTCCTTTGACAAAATAAGTCACTACCAAAATGACTCCACCAGAACAAGATCAGGAACAAGAGAAAAAGATGACTTTTTTTGGCTTGATTATCTGGAAACTATTTTATTAACTAACTGATCAATTAAGCCTGTATTGTAATAGGAACTACAGATTTGAGCAATTTTATTGTCTGGATAATTACAGTGCCGAAAACTGATAATATTGCCATAGACTGCATCAGGAGAAAAAAGGGCATCAATATCTAAATCTATGGCTTGTAAATCAAAGAGTTTTTCTTGAGTTTTGGGGGCATAATCTATCATTATACTAGAACTATAACCACATTTTCTTAAGAT
>DMYK01000610.1:0-1100 GCA_003483675.1 Microcoleaceae cyanobacterium UBA11344 | reverse complement strand
ACTCCTCCTCCATATTCAAACATGATGATTGAGGGAAGTAAAGATTCTGATAATTCTGGTAATTGTTTAATTACTGAATATTCCCAACCTTCAATATCTAATTTTAAACAGGTGACTTTTTCGGCTTTAATTCTGTTCAGCAATTCAGCTAAAGTTAGGGCTTGAACTTCTTTAGACTCGGTAGAAGAACCAAACCATTCAGGTGATAAGGAATTAAAATTTTGATTAAATATACCTGCAAATTTACCTAAATATAATGTTTGCTTGCCATTCCGATCTGACAGGCAACTTTCCATTAAATTAATCTTGTTATTTTGGCAAATTTGACGTAATTTTTTGACTGGTAAAGGTTCAACTGCAATAGTAGAAAAACCTAATTTGGCAAAAATTTCACAATAAAAAGCAAAGGTTCCTACTCCTACATCAAGACAAACACCTTTTTGACTAGGATCGACTATTGGGAGAATTTCGGCTAATAATGACTGACAACAGGGTTCAACACGCATATTCAAGATAATGGGGATTTGGTTAATTAAATTATACCAGGATAATTGAGAGAGGAAATTGTCTTAAGTTTTTCTACCTACGACAAAATAACGCGACCATTTTTTGCTGGCATTTGATCTAAGTTTCCTAAAGAATTATCACCTAAATCGTCAAGGAATAGAACCATATCTCGTTGCCTGTTCATAAAGTTGATCTATGGATCTTTCAATTATACAAGCTGAGGCTTTTTTAAAGGTTTCTAGTCCTCCTTTAATTACTCTATCCTCAGCTCCGGGCTTTAGAGTCTAAGTTGGCTGCTCGCGATCGCGCACAAAAAGTCGAAAAAAATTCACTATCCTGAGAGTGCCCACTGTGACGATCGCCCCAAGGACGATCGCTCTTGCTGCGATCGCTCCTTACACGCTTTTTTTCTAAGCACTTTTCGCTCTGATTTCAGGTGGCACCCTCGAGACAATGAACATTTGCGCGCTTTGAAAGGAAAAGTTACAGAAACATTGCTTTGACATACCTCCCCGTCTATCAAGTCCGAGGATTCCTTGACGCTTCATAGCAACGCGCTCCGCAAGCGGTAGTCTTACCGTCGCTCCACGTCC
>DMYK01000359.1:1241-3560 GCA_003483675.1 Microcoleaceae cyanobacterium UBA11344 | reverse complement strand
ATTTGGGCGATCGCCATACCCAAAACCCAGGCAAAACCGCTGCCTACCCCCAGCAGCAACAGTCGAAAAATCAGCGATAGTACGAAAACACCTTTTCCCCGCGACTTGGGGGTGCGAGTTGGGGGGATTGCAGGTTTTTGGTTAAAAGATGCCGTCACGGTTTCTCCCTCTCGGTGCACTTACCAGATTAATTTCGATACTATCCTAACTGTTGGACTTTAACAGGAGTTGAGTTAAATTGTGCAACCAACTAAATTAAAGTTAGATAGAAATTCTGGAAAAAACCCCATGAACGACCCCTTAAATAGCCCTTATCCTGTTCCTTGGGAATGGATCACCGCCACTCATGCTAAAGTTAGCTCGACTATGGGCACTGGCCTCCGTTACTATCGTAGTCCTTCCCTAGTTTCGACGAATGGCGAATACACAGCTTACAGTCGAATTGAGTTGCAGGTACAGCCGGAATTCTCCAGCTGTCGAGTTAGTAGTGTGATGTTTGTGGAAAATCTCAAAACGGGGGAACTGCAAACCGTGGCGGCTGCTTCACCGCTGGCTGAAAGCGGGTTTCATGCTAGCGACGAAACAGATATGTCTGGGACGATCGCCATTTTGGTGCCTGTTGCTTGGAATCAAACCGGTTCCCGCTTTCTCGCCCGCGAATTTGAAGCCATTTTCAATTCTTCAGATATGTCCGACTACGCTGTCATCTGGGACAGAAATGATAATTACACTTATACCGTTGCTCCGGCTCGCAGTCTTTACACTCATGCTGTATTGTTGGGTTGGAGTCAAGTTTGTCCGGGACAGGTTCTGTTCCGTGCTGGCAATTTGGGCGATCGAACTTGGCCTCTTTATGCAGTCGATCAGAGTGGCCAAACGGTAGCTGTCAGCGACGATCAACCCCTGGTTTTCGGCAGTCAAGCCAGCCAGGACTGGATCGAATCTCAAACTCGTTTTTAGATCTGATCTTATGACGGTATCTTTTCTTATATTGCCCCAAATTATCCTCCTGTCAGGTCAATCTTTTGACCAGTTGATTTTGGGTTTGGGGCTGATAATTTTGACAGGAATTTCTGGTCTGACAACTTTTATTTTTATTCGGATTTTCATCAATTGGTGGCAGGCGATAGCGGAGCAAAAGCGCCAAGTCGCCCAAAGGGCGATCGCCGAAAATGACGGCTATTCAACTGATTCTATTTCTCGGTCTAAAAGCGAGATCTTAGAACCGCTGTTCATAGAAAGTGACGGGGATTTAACTACTTCTCTTTTTGGGGATCAAACCGATGTTGCAGAACTAATTCAGCAGCCGATAATAATCTGCGAAGATCCCGTTGCGCTTGCTCAGCTTTATCAGCCGATCGCTCTTTGGCAAGGACGCTTAATTTTGCCGACCGACGACCAGCGAAAACCCTACGGTTCGGTGTTTTTGCAAGTGATAAATACACCTAAGAAATATCGAGAATTAATCGGAAAAACTGCGATATTAAACTTGAGCACTAACCGGAAAAATCAGTTTTTTGTCCACGCTGTTACCCAAGATATCAAGTTCACAAAACAAACTGAAAACAGTAAAAAATCCGGTAAAATCCATCCCGATAGATTGAAGGGCTGGCGCAATGTCGGCCCTTTAGAAACTCTAGCAGGTAGTAGACTCGAAGACAGCGTGACAGTGATGCTGCGGCGGCCGGTCAATGTGATAAATTATGACAGTAGCGATCGCCATGAATTAATACTCGATCGAGAACCAGTACAAATTACAGGAAGTTGGTGCGCCCTCGTCTCAATTTTACAGCGACAAGAACCAGACAGCGACAAATTTATTGTCCGCCATTTCAACAAAACATCTCAACAATTTGACGGGCTAGCTGAAATAATTAGGATTCCGCAAGTCAAGCCAGACAAAAATGGCGTAGCGAGGTCTACAAATTACCTCATAGAAAAATCGCCATTAAATCCAGACGGCTGGTACATTTACGGCGAAAAAGGCTCAGACAATATTTTTATAGTCCAAGCAATCGAACCGCGAAAAATTGCCCAATTAATCCCAGATGAAACACATTTTGGACTGAAAAAATCTCTGGATTATTTAAGCTGCGAAAATTGGCAAAATACACCGAGTCAAAAAGGGCAAGCAAAAATAGTATTATTATCGCCTTGGGAAGAACCAGAAAATGAATACATCTCCCCTTGGGAAGAAGGAGACATCGGCATAGTGATTCACTGTTTCGGCGGCATTGGCGGCAAAAAAGCAGAACCCGCACCCCTGGGAATTGTCACCGGACATTTTGCTTTGGGAATAGCAAAAGTAGTGCGCGATCG
>DMYK01000359.1:502-1205 GCA_003483675.1 Microcoleaceae cyanobacterium UBA11344 | reverse complement strand
GGAATTGTCGCCGGATCGAGCAAATGGCAAAGTTACATGGGAGACTTGGAGCGCGGCTGGTTGGGCGATCGCCCGGTTTGCGATATCATTTGTAAATTAGATTGCGTGTGTCGTGACTACAACTTTGACGGCATCAAATTGTCGCCTTTAGACGAATTAAATCAACAATTAGATATTCTGATGGCACGCTACCGCAGCGGAGACGGCACCGGAGCAAGTTTAGTCACCCCTGCAACTTCCTGCGTGCAAGATTCCAGTCAGGCAATTTACGCTACCATTAAAAAAATCACTTCAGAAATTGCATCAAATCCTCAGATTCAAGAATGGCTAAAAACCCATCCCACTGACGCACAAACTCAAAGATTTCACCAGTTAGTAGCTTTAGGAAAAAGTTTAGAAAAAGTATTAATTCCCCTCGGCATTGTCCGTCCAGATTGGCGCAAAAATGCTAAATTAGCGGGGATTCATGCTAACTCGAAAAACAGCCACTTTGCCAGGATCACTAATCCTGTAAAAGCTGCGATTAGTTACCGAACTATGCTACCCAGACGCACTCAAGATGAAATAGCTAAAATATTATTAAAACAAGGATCTTTCTTGTGGATAATTCGGACAAATCAAGTCGGGGGATTTGATGCAAATATTCAGCCGATCGCACCTACAAGACTTTGAGGAATTGGGCCTACAGCCTTGGTAAGGTGCG
>DMYK01000359.1:0-446 GCA_003483675.1 Microcoleaceae cyanobacterium UBA11344 | reverse complement strand
GGTGCCCAGTGCGCACCCTACAATTTACCAAGGACTCACTTGAACAGTGCCACCTGGTGCAAAAACTACCCGGAAATCAGCCAGCGGTTCCGCAGGTGGCCTGGTGCCCACAGGCTTGTAAAGCAACTCAGAGAAAAGTATATCCCCGATGCGATCGACTGTTTGAGAATTCTGTGACTTGTAACCGACAATCGCACCGTCTTTACCCACACTCACCCGATAAACCAACTCCCCTTCCACAGATGCCTTACTCTTCAAAACTCCCTGAATTTGCTCGCTAAGCTTTCCCTTCAACAGCTCAATTTCCGCTGGATCGGTAATCGCGACAGCTACCCCCGAACTCTGCAAACCTTCAGCAACAGGTGTGGGAGTAACCGACGGCGAAGCATCAGCAGCCGGTGTTGGACTCGAAGTTGGACTCGAAGTTTGACTGGGAGTTTGACTGG
>DMYK01000113.1:264-6513 GCA_003483675.1 Microcoleaceae cyanobacterium UBA11344 | reverse complement strand
TCACTATTAAAAACCCTCCCGTGCTCCACATCCCACTTTTGAACCGCATCAATAATCCACAAACCCACCAAATTTGTCGGTACAATTACCAACGTCGCCTCAATCTCAAACTCCCCAGTTTTATTCAGCAAATCAGTCTCCAGCAAAGGTTTCTGAATTTGCTCCTCAAAAGCTTTGTGAGTCAAAAGCATCGGTGGATCGATCGCACTTTCTGTCGGATAACCCCGCCAAGTCCGCGTATCCAGCACAATCACCTCATGCTTAAAACTTCTCACAGTAAAATGCCAATCCAAAACCTCATTTACGCCCTCGCCATCCCGATCAAAAATTAAAACATCTTCATCTAATTTAAACTTCGGCAAACCAGTTTCAATATCAATTCCCGGAATTCCCAAATACAAAGCCGCATCTGACCAAACAGCAACATTAGTACCAGCCGACTCAGACCATTTTGCAGCAGTTGTTAATAATTTATCTCCCACTTTTCCTCGATCGAACTGTTGCGGCGTATTTCCCCAAGCCTGAAACACAGCATAAGCCAGCAAAGCATTCTGCACCACCCGCCGGCCAAGCGGCTTACCCAACACGCGGTAACACCATTCTCGATTCAAATACCAGTCATCACTAACATCGTGGTCATCGCAAATGGTATAAGTAGGAATATTGGCGATCGCCCTCCTGACTCTCCACAAATCCCTAGCAAAACTTTCAAGTTCAAAAGCTTCTCGATCCCAGACTTTTGCCTGCTTGACATTTTCACAAATATCCTTACCCTTCGGAAAACTATCGCACCAAAGAACCGACGACCAAACTAACAAATACATCGCATAATATTCCCCCAGGCTAAACAAGTGACTTTTAGCCTTGTCGGGTTGATTCACCAACATTGCTGTAAAGCCGCCAAAATCTCTAGCAATATCGCTGCGACTTCCCGGTTTCAAATCAACTGGTTGTTTGTATATAGACTCAACCTCAGCCTGTTGCTGAAATTGGGACTCAGTAGAATTTCCCCTTACTTCGCAAATCTTATTTCTTTTTTTTTGATTTCTAGATATACTGGTACACAAATTATCTTGAATTTGGGTATCATCTATCAGGGGCAAATTCTCTTTCCAGCCCAAGAGTACATCGCCAGTATCTGTCAAAGCCCACAGCATCGGATCGGCAACATCGTCGCCGTAAATTTGGTCGCCCGTTAAAAATAGTTGGTGAGGCCTGGAATTTGCCATACCTGCAAATTGTTCGATCGAACTATCCAAGATTGGGAGTGCATCTCGTCCCCCTCCGTGAGGCTTGCGACAAGAACCGTGAACAATCCGCAAATAGTTTAAATCGTCCGGCGACAGCGCAAAAGTGGGCAACTGGTGGTCGAAATAACTGATTGTCTGTGCCCCCAAAGGTGACAAATCAGGGGTGGCTGGCCACAGACAAGAAATGAGATTTTCTCTCTCATTTTCGAGTCCTGGAATTCCCGATCGCGACTCGCGACTATCGGCAAACTCGATGTCATAAGCATAAATTTGCCCGGATGTCAAGCAATTGCTGTCGATCGGTATAGCAGTCACGGCCACTACGTGCAGGTATTTGCCCAGTTGCACAGTAGAACCTGTACCTTGGAGTAAGGGCCGATCGACAATTTCGCCAGTTCCGCCCTCCGTCGAGTAAACCTTGAGTTCGACTTGGCGAGGTGCTTTGAGAGCTAGCCAAACTGTCACAGCCTTCCTTTCAGTCCGGCGTAAAATCGGGCCAGCCAGAATGAGCGGCAAATGATGAATCCGGTGATTTAAGGGTGTCCACGACATAAAAATTAAAAATTAACACTTCGGTTTCGCTCTGTTACTGCTCTTTGGTGGATGGGTTTTGCTAGAAATGATTTGAGGCGATCGAACATCTTTCACCTACCCACTCAATCCTAAGTCTGCCCAGAAAATTCCTCGAAATTGTAACAATTCATTAAGAAAAATTAAAAAAAAACTATGCTACAGGAACAAAAATTGCAGCATTTCCTAAATTTCGACCCACAACAACCAACAATTAAATCATCAGGCCCAGCCATCGAACCGAAAACTCGCCCCCTCTCCTCGTCACCTTTAGATGGCGCGATCGACCCTAATCCCCTAATAGTTACTCCAGAAACTCCGATCGCCAAGGTATTGGCTCTGATGAACCCGATGCGCGTCTCCTGTCACATTTCGGGCGATCGACAAAACCCAGTTGTCAGCGCCGCCAAACGCAGTTGCGTCTTAGTAGTCAAAGAATCGCGGCTAATCGGTATTTTCACTGAGCGGGATATCATCAAGTTAACCACGGCCGAAGCTTGTTCGATCGGTCTGACGATTGGTGAGGTGATGACTCCATCGCCCATTACTCTCAGACAATCGGAGGCTCCAGATATTTTTACCGCGATCTTCCTATTACGCCAACACCAGATCCGGCATTTACCCGTAATGGACAGGGACGATCGACTTTTGGGAATCATCACCCGCGAAGCAATTTACGAAGCTCTCCAACCAGTTAACTTACAGAGCAATTTGCGCTGTGTAGCAGATGTCATGACTAAAGAAGTCATTTACGCCCCAAAAACTGCCACAGCCCTCGATTTAGCCCAGCTTATGGTCAAGCATCAAGTCAATTACATCGTGATCGTCGCAGCAAAAATTCCCCATCCACAACGGGCGATCGCAGCAACAGAAAATAGTCAATTTCCCACCAGCAATTCCCCACTATTAATTCCTGTGGGTATAGTCACCGAGCGCGACATCGTGCAGTTTCACGCCCTCGAATTAAATTTCTCCCAAATATCCGTGGCCCAGGCCATGAGTGCGCCCCTATTTTGTTTATCTCCCGCCGATTCCCTGTGGAAGGCCCACCAGGAAATACAGCGGCACTGCGTGCGCCGTTTGGTAGTAGTTGGTACTCAGGGAGAACTGTTGGGCGTTTTGTCTCAGACGAGTTTGCCGCCAGTTTTTAATCAATCTGAAATGTACGGGACGATCGAGATTTTGCAACAAGCAGTGGACGATAGAGCCTCCCAACTGCAACTCGCCAACGAGCAATTACAGCAAGAAATTTTCGAGCGCCTGCGGGCAGAAGAAGCCCTACGCCAAGCTCACGACGACTTGAAAAGACAAGTTGAAGAACGCACTGCTCAACTTTTAGAATCCAATGAATTATTAAGACGAGATCTGATTAAGCGCCAGCGAGTCGAAGAAGTGCTGCGACTCTCGCAAACTAGCTTGAAAAATCAAGCGCAGCAATTAGAGGAAACTGTGCGGAAGTTGCAGCAAACTCAAAGTCAACTTGTGCAAACTGAAAAAATGTCTTCTTTGGGACAAATGATTGCCGGCATCGCCCATGAAATTAACAATCCAGTTAATTTTATCTACGGCAATCTTTCCCACACCAGTCATTACATCAAAGAATTAATTCAACTGTTGACACTTTACCAGAAGCACTATCCCGAACCAGTCTCGGAAATTCGAGCAGTAGCAGCAGATATTGATGTCGATTTTTTAGTGGAAGATTTATCTAAAATTCTGTCTTCCATGCAAGTAGGAACCGATCGCATCCGTCAAATAGTTTTGTCAATGCGTAATTTTTCGCGATCGGATCAAGCTAACATCAAGCCAGTGGACATTCACGAAGGCATCGACAGCACTTTGCTGATTTTGCAGCACCGCCTCAAAGCTTACGGTGGACATTCAGCTATTCAAATTATTAAAGAATACGGCAATTTGCCCCGCATCGAGTGCTGTGCCGGTCAGCTCAATCAAGTGTTTATGAATATTATCGGCAATGCTATTGATGCTTTGGATGAGGAAATCAAGCATGGTAAATGGGCAAGGGGAAATCGGACAAATCCACTGGGGCCAATTGTTAGTTCTCAATTGAGTGTTCCCTCTGTTACAATTCGCACCGAAGTGATTGACAGCACTTTTGTGGCGATCCGCATTTCCGACAACGGCGGCGGCATACCGGCTCAGATTCGCAGTAAATTATTTGACCCGTTTTTTACTACCAAACCTGTCGGTAAGGGCACTGGGCTGGGGCTGTCTATTTCCTACCATTTAGTTGTGGAACAACACGGGGGGCGACTGGAATGCGTTTCTGAGGCTGGAATTGGCACTGAGTTTGCGATCGAGATTCCGATAGTCAGTTGTCAGTAGTCAGTTGTCAACCGTCAACCGTCAACCATCAACCGTCAACCGTCAACCATTCCTAAAAATTCACAATATTTTACAAAGTACCAGAAAGCCCATCAAAATCACTGGCGATCGCCTTTTGCTAACTTAACTTTGCCTTCGGCAGACCCAATTAGTCGAACTCACTCCGAGTTCGCCCCATCCATCAGCCCCTGTTTACCCGTAGTAATTCCCCACAAAAGTCCCCAACTGCCTGCATCCTAGACTCAAAGCTCAAAGCCCAGGTTTCAGAAGTAAACTTTTATTTTATTTTTGTACCCCTTTATATAAAAGTAGTATTGTAAAAATGATTTTGAATGTAAAAATAACCTAAAAATCGACTTTTGAATCAAAAACTCAGCTAAGATTCCCAAAGATACAAAATAAAGTAATTTACGAGCTTTTTCATTTTGGTGCCCCCTTTCTTTTCCCAGCAAGTTAGCTAATAATGCTTTCAACGAGCTCAATGTGCCGACTCCCAAATTGACAGACAAAGCATTGCAGTTGGGCATTGCAGTAAGGGCATTGGAGTTGGGTATTGCAGTAAGGGCGATCGCCCTTACCGCAAAGCGCGATCGCCCAGCGATCGTTTTCAGAGAAACCTATAGGAGAACAAAGAGTGAAACTCGCAGTTTACGGAAAAGGTGGAATTGGCAAATCAACAACAAGCTGCAACATCTCCGTTGCCCTAGCCAAGCGTGGCAAAAAAGTTCTGCAAATCGGTTGCGATCCAAAGCACGACAGCACATTTACCCTCACTGGCTTCCTGATTCCCACAATTATTGACACCCTTCAGGAAAAGGACTACCACTACGAAGACGTTTGGCCCGAAGATGTCATCTACAAAGGCTACGGCGGCGTTGACTGCGTAGAAGCAGGCGGCCCCCCCGCAGGAGCTGGTTGCGGCGGCTACGTCGTCGGCGAAACCGTCAAACTGCTAAAAGAACTCAACGCCTTTGAGGAATACGACATCATCCTGTTCGACGTGCTAGGCGACGTAGTGTGTGGCGGTTTTGCCGCCCCCTTGAACTATGCCGACTACTGCATGATTGTCACCGACAACGGATTTGATGCCCTATTTGCCGCCAACCGCATCGCCGCCTCAGTCCGCGAAAAAGCCCGCACTCACCCCTTGCGACTCGCTGGTTTAATTGGCAACCGCACCTCCAAGCGTGACTTGATTGACAAGTACATCGACACAGTACCCATGCCGGTGCTGGAAGTGCTGCCCCTAATTGAAGACATCCGCGTTTCTCGCGTCAAAGGCAAAACTTTGTTTGAAATGGCAGAGTCTGACCCATCCCTCAACTACGTCTGCGATTACTACTTGAATATCGCCGACCAAATCTTGGCAATGCCCGAAGGAGTAGTGCCCAATGACACCCCCGATCGCGAATTATTCTCCTTGTTGTCAGATTTTTATCTAAATCCAGTTCAACCTGTGGTCAAGAAAGAGGAAGATGAGCTAAACCTGATGATGGTTTAATACGTCTAGCGATCAGGATGAGGATAAAGAGGTTATGGCTTTTTTTGATACTTTTTCAGTGGCCCTCAAACAGAAGTGGTTGGACTACTACCAGGCAAATCGGGCTTGGCTGCTCCTGCACATGACGGCTGACAACACGGTCGCTACACCCGACGGCGGGAAAAGGCCTGTTTCTTACCTCATCCTGGGAATTGCGGCTGCCCTGGAGCCGGAACTCCAGCAATTAATGCTGCCCTTCTCAAAACTCAAGCCGGATGCAGACAGCCTGATCGAAGTGCTAGGGCTAAATTTTGACCCTGACATAGCCCTGGGTATGCCCTCACCAGCAGTCAAACCCCCTGTGGTCTCTGCTGCAACTGTCGCAGTATCCCCACCCGCAGCAGCGACAGCCCCCGCTCAAACAGCACCTGCTGCCCCTCCAGTGGCCCCTGAGCCAACGGCGCCCCCAGTGGCCCCTGAGCCAACGGCGCCCCCAGTGGCCCCTGAGCCAACGCCCCCCCCAGTGGCCCCTGAGCCAACGGCCCCCCCAGTGGCCCCTGAGCCAACGGCCCCCCCAGTAGCCCCTGAGCCAACGGTGCCCCC
>DMYK01000113.1:0-216 GCA_003483675.1 Microcoleaceae cyanobacterium UBA11344 | reverse complement strand
CCAGTGGCCCCTGAGCCAACGGCCCCGCCAGCCGCCAAATCTAATCAATTAGGCGGTGCGGTCTTAGCAGCAGCCGGATTAGTCGCCGGAGTAGCCGGTGCCGCAGCAATAGCATCAGCACTGAGCTCGTCTGATGAGGAATCCTTGGAGGGGTTTGAGGATGAGGAAGAAGAGGCTGTCTCCGACTTCGACATGGATGAGGATGAGGAAGAAGAG
>DMYK01000515.1:5845-5982 GCA_003483675.1 Microcoleaceae cyanobacterium UBA11344 | reverse complement strand
AGAAAAAATATTTATGGAGAAAAGGACGGTAATCCTTTAGAATTTAAAGTGTTAGCAACACTAATTCCTGAGTTGAAACAAACAGAAATTGACAACTTAGTTTCCAAAGAAATTTTGCGGAGTGTAGATGATAAAGG
>DMYK01000515.1:0-5801 GCA_003483675.1 Microcoleaceae cyanobacterium UBA11344 | reverse complement strand
GCGATCGCCACTTTAACTGCAACTGGAACTAGAGACTTTGTAGCAACAATCTCGATTCAATGTCAAGAACCCTTAGCATATAAGGAAACATTTATTAGGGAAATTTATCAAAAGAAAAACTTCCAACCTTTGACTGCACAGGATTACGCAAAATTGCAAGGATTTCCCGAATGGTTCAAAATTTCTGAAAATGAAACTACAGCCAAACATCAATTGGGTAATGCTGTATCAATTCCTGTGGTTTACCATTTAGCCAAAGCATTACTCGAAATTATTTTGTAATTGTGACTTAAAATATGACAGCTATTAGCACAAAACAACGAGAAATAATTAAAGGATATCTTGAAGGTTTTATTCAGGGTATTGTAGATGAATATAAAGGTCGGATTATTCACAAATCAACTACTGGAATAGAGTACCTGTCGCGCAGTTCAAGTAATGGAGAATTAAAACCTTTTCAAGCCGCGCTAATTCCAACAGAATTAATACGCATCAATCAATTTGAGCGAGGTTTAAGTACCAGATTAGGAAACTCTCTTGAAGAATGCGCTAAGTTAATTGCCCTTGAACATCATCAGGATGCACGTCGAGGCTATGATATCAGAGCGGAAGTCAGTATTGCAGCTTTTGAAGAAGTCCAACGTCAGAAAGAATACTATGAATCTATGGATAAAAAAGGACAAACTAAACCATCTTTTGAGCAGATGATAACAGCAGTGCTGAATGCTAGACGATTCGATGATTTGGCAACACAAACTGTACGTGCTGATCTTTGTATTTTTGCTAATGACGGAACAGAATACTTATTTGAAATTAAAGCTCCTAAGCCGAATAAGGGTCAATGCTTAGAAGTTATCCAGCGTCTGTTGAGGTTTCATTTACTGCGGGGTGCAAAGCGTCCGCAATTGCAAGCTTACTATGCGATGCCTTATAATCCCTATGGTGTAACAAAAGCTGTTTATAAGTGGTCTCAGGCAAGAAATTATCTGCCTTTTGATGAAGCTGTAGTTATTGGAGATGAATTTTGGAATATTGTAGGCGGAGCGACTGCTTATGAGGAATTATTGGAAATATATTTAGAAGTGGGACGTGAAAAAAGTAAATATATGATGGATGCTTTAGCTTTCGGATTTTAAGGAGAGGGAATTTTTGATAAAAGCGGGGGGTAGAACCATGATGACTTAGCTGTTAACGGGAAAATCCTTGTTGATCGCCCAAAGTAACAAGGGTATTAGCATAAAATTTATCAGCCACAAGTTTCACTTGTTGAAATAGGAAGAAGTATTACAGCCATGATGACTTACAAAGGTTACAGTGCTAACATTGAAGTAGATTCAGAAGCGGAAATTCTTTTCGGGCGAGTGCTTGACATTAATGACGTAGTGACTTTCAAAGCACAAACTCTTGAAGAAGCGCGCCAAGAATTCCAAAACTCGCTCGATGATTATTTAGAGTTTTGCAAAGAATTAGGACAGGAACCTGATAAACCTTTTTCAGGTAAACTTCCCTTCCGCACTACTCCCGAACATCACCGCAAAATCTTTATTGCCGCAAAGAAGGCTGGTAAGAGTATTAATAATTGGATGGATGAGGTTTTGATTAAGGCCGCAGAGCAATCAATTAACACTTAATTAGCTTAGGATAATGAAGTATGAAATCATCATATACTGGAGTGAGGAAGACCAGGCATTTATTGCCGAAGTACCTGAATTACCGGGATGTGCTGCTGATGGGGAAACTTATCAAGAAGCATTGCAAAATCTAGAGATTATGCAGGAGTGGATAGAAACGGCTAACGCACTGGGTCGCCCTATTCCTCAACCGAAAGGTCGATCGATGTTTGCGTAGTTGAAATAGAATCACAGGCGATCGCCCTGATCTTCTCCAAGTACGATCGCCCCTCTTTCTTAAACCTCAAACGGGTTAATCAGTGTGAGTTCAGCAATCCACCGAAAATCCCCTATATTTCTTGTCACTAAAGTTCTGCCATATACCAAAGCTGTTGCCGCAATAATAGCATCCCCTAGTGTCATTCTCCTCATCTGTCGCAACAGCACTGCGCGATCGAGTACAGCGTTAGAAATCGGTAGAACCTCCACCACGCTAAAGAATTCCTCAAAGTACAATCTATTTTCTTCAGTTAGCCGATGATAACCCAGCACTTCAACGTAACTTACTGCCGATACAACTATGTCATGTTCGCCAATAAAATGCCTGAGCTGCGAGTTTTCTGGCTGGGAAGCGTAGATAATAATATTACTGTCAAGCAGCATTATTCATCCCTACCTGGAAGTGGACGATCTTGACGCAACTCTCGCTGCCATTCCACCGGATCGTTAATATCAGCAAAGACATTACTTGCTGCAATTTTTTCCAATATTTCAACTATTCTCTGACGGCGAAGCTCAGCACTTAAAGTCGATCGCTCTTCTTGTAAAGTAACGTAAACTTTGACAGGGCGATCGCCCTGTCTTGGAACCTCATTAGCCCATTCTAAAAGGTTTCCCTTCAATATAGCCTCAAATATTTGCTGCATAGCTAATATCCACTATTCTCTATTTTTACCATTATATCTCAATTTACAATTATCGAAAAAGCGATCGCCCTCACAACTCACTCGATATGCTACCATCATTAATAAAGGTCGTTTAGCCCACGATAAAATACCGCTATGACTACCCTCACCCTCAACCTCAACCCCATTATTAAGCTGACAGACGATCAGTTTTTTCAACTCTGTCAGGAGAATGAAAATATTAGATTGGAACGCACAGCTAAGGGAGAATTAATCATCATGTCACCAGCAGGAGGAGAAACGGGAAACAGCAATGCAGGATTAACAGCACAAATTTGGAATTGGAATGAGCGAAATAAATTGGGCAAAGTGTTTGATTCCTCAACAGGGTTCAAACTTCCCAATGGGGCAGATCGCTCTCCTGACGCTTCTTGGGTAAAATTAGAAACCTGGAATGCACTAACTCCCGAACAACAACAGAAATTCCCCCCCCTTTGTCCTGATTTTGTCGTCGAGTTAATGTCTCCCAGCGATAGTTTGAAAGAAACTCAGGATAAGATGAAAGAGTATCGAGATAATGGTGCAGGTTTGGGTTTATTAATTAATCGCAAGTCTCGGCAAGTAGAAATTTATCGTCCGAATCAAGAAGTTGAAGTGTTGGAATCTCCAGCCACTGTATCAGGTGAAGATGTTCTCCCCGGATTTATTTTGAATCTTGAATCAATCTGGTAAAGTGCGATCGCACTTTACCAAATTGAATTATCCAAATCTATAGAATTTCCCTCAAAGTATTAACTAATATTTGATTCTGTTCCTCCGTACCTATAGTAATCCGCAACTTGTCTTCCAATCGCGGCTGCTTGAAATATCGAATCAAAATCCCCTGCATTTTCAGTGTTTGATAAATCCTTTCAGCATCGCCTTTCGGCGGCCTAACTAACAAAAAGTTGGTTTGCGACGGCCAAACCTCAAAGTTTAATTGTTTGAGCGTCACTGCTAGTTGCGATCGCGAAACCTTGATCTTTTCAGCAGTGGCTGTCTTGTAATCTCGATCGGCGATCGCAGCCGCCGCCACTGCATAAGCCAAAGCATCCACATTATAGCTGTCTTTAACCTTATTTAACTCAGCCAGCAACTGCGGATTTGCGATGCCAAAACCCAACCTCAATCCAGCTAGTGAATAGCCTTTAGAAAGCGTCCTCAAAACTATAACATTATTGTACTTTTTTGTCAAGTCCAAAGCATTTTCTTCCGCGAAATCTACATAAGCTTCATCAATAACAAGAAGGCCCGATAACCCCTTAGCCAATGTCTCCAAATCTGCAACAGATATAGCCGTTCCCGACGGACTATTTGGCGCAGCCACAAAAGTCACAGCACCTTGAGCGGCTATTAGTAAATCAACGGGTAATTGATAGTCTTCGGGATAGGGAACTTCGACAAAATCTGCCTCTTGAATCTCCGCCAACGTGCGGTACAATACATAGGTAGGGGCGGGACAAACCACCTGTTTTCCCGGTTCGCCAACAGCACGAACAATCAAGTTCAACAAATCATCGCTACCGTTACCTGCGATAATCCAATCGCTAGGAACTCCTAAAACTTCGCTAGCTGCGAGGCGAAAAGTTGTTGCTGTTGGATCGGGATATCTTCGCAACATTTCTCCGTCTATTTCCCGCAGCACATTTAAAGCTTTTGGAGAAGGTGGATAGGGATTTTCATTAGAATTAAGTTTAATAATTTTTGTGCCTAATGGTGGTTGTTCCCCCGGCACATAGCCAGACATTTCATGGATACTTTTGCGAAAATAATTCATCTCTTATCTGCGTTCATCTACGTTTATCTGCCTACATCTGCGGTTGCAAAAATTATATCAAACAATTAGTGACAATTCGCGTTATCCCCAAATCAAGTAACTTTTGCAGATCTTCTCGATCGTCCACTGTCCAAGCAACAATGTCAACTCCCTGACTGCGGCTTTGTTCAACCAGTGCAGGGTTTTCCAGCAANNGCTGCTAATCAAATTATCACGGTTGGCCACAGCTTTAACCAATTGAGTTTTGTACGCTTCCAGATTAGCAACGATATGTCCAATTAGCAAATCGCCAGATAGTCGCCGCATTTGTGACAAAAAATTATCGTTGAAAGAAGTAATAACGCATTTCTCTTTGATTCCTGCGTCGTTCAAACTATTGACAAAGTTGGCAACTTCTGCATCAGACCATTCGCAGTGCGGCTTGACATCAAAGTAGAGAAACTTGTCAACATTTTTGAGAATACTTAGCGCTTCCTCTAATGTGGGAATTTTTTCTCCCAAAAATTCAGCGCCAAACCATTTACCTGCATCCAATGACTGCAATTCCGACAAGTTTTGCTCCCTGACTTTACCCGAAACGCCAGTAATTCTATCCAATATGGCGTCGTGGAAAATCACTGGTACGCTGTCAGCGGATAGCTGGATGTCAAATTCGATCGAACTAGCTCCCCGTGCGATCGCCAGTTCAAAAGCTGCTAAAGTATTCTCAGGGGCGATCGCCGAAAATCCCCGATGTGCAATAATTTCTAAACTCATTGTTTTGTGCTCTCTAAAAATTCTGATACAGTCTGATTAAAAGTTTCCGGTTCTACCAAAAATGACCAATGATTCCCCGGTACTTTTGCAATTACCAGATTTTTTAAGTATGTCTTGTAGGGCTGCATTTGCCAAGCCATACGATTGACGCCTTTTTCCGGCTGAATAAACAAAGTAGGAATATCAATATCTTCAGTTAAACCAGCAACTTTCATCACTTCTGTAAATATTTGATTTCTCGCTGGAATCACAAATTTACTGCCCCAAGTGCCATCGGATTTTTGCTCGATTAGGTGATTGAATATCATTTGTTGCACATCACTCCAACCTGCGTATTCTCCTGATAGTTTGGCCGCCGCTTCCGCTTGCGATAAAGTCGCAAATGGGCCCATACATTTGAGACAATCTAATTTGCGGTAAACAATGGGTAGGGTGAGTTTCAACACAGCGGGCAGTTTGGTGATGAAGATGGGGTCTACTAAAATCATACTGCAAAAGCGTTCGGGATTTTGCCTTGCCCAAATTGGCGCTAGTTTTCCCGTCCAAGAATGTCCTAAAATGTGGGCTTGCGGCCAGTTGAGATGTGCCATCAAAGCTTCTAAATCTGCGATCGCACTTTCAAAAGTATAGCCAGTTTCAGGTTTGCTACTCTCTCCGTGTCCGCGCATATCTGGCGCTACAATATGATAGCGGTTAGACAAGTAATTGCCCAAG
>DMYK01000436.1:6239-6469 GCA_003483675.1 Microcoleaceae cyanobacterium UBA11344 | reverse complement strand
CCGAAGCCGAGGGAAATTAAAAATTATCTCGACGAAAATGTCATCGGCCAAGATGAGGCGAAAAAAGTGTTGTCGGTGGCGGTTTACAACCACTACAAGCGCCTGAGTTTTATTCATAGCAAAAATAGCGGCAAGCACCCACCGGAAGAAGTAGAACTGCAAAAGTCCAATATTCTGTTAATCGGGCCGACTGGTTGTGGCAAAACTCTGCTGGCTCAGACTTTGGCAGA
>DMYK01000436.1:3766-6204 GCA_003483675.1 Microcoleaceae cyanobacterium UBA11344 | reverse complement strand
GTTGGGGAAGATGTGGAAAATATTTTGCTGCGCCTGCTACAAGTGGCAGATATGGATGTGGAAGAGGCGCAGCGCGGGATAATTTATATTGATGAAATTGACAAAATTGCTCGTAAGAGCGAAAATCCTTCGATTACGCGGGATGTGTCGGGCGAAGGGGTGCAGCAGGCGCTGTTGAAGATGCTGGAAGGGACGATCGCCAATGTACCTCCCCAAGGCGGGCGCAAGCATCCCTATCAAGACTGCATCCAAATTGATACCAGCAATATCATGTTTATTTGCGGCGGCGCTTTTGTCGGTCTGGACAAGGTGGTAGAGCAGAGAACGGGCAAAAAGTCAATGGGTTTTATTCAGCCCGGAGAACTTCAGCCGAAACAAAAGCGGGCCGCCGATGTGCTCAAGCAACTGGAACCGGATGATTTGGTGAAGTTTGGGATGATTCCTGAGTTTATCGGGCGGGTACCGGTGGCGGCGGTGGTTGAGCCGTTGGATGAGGAAACGCTGATGGCGATTTTGACGGAACCGCGTAATGCTTTGGTTAAGCAGTATCAAAAGCTGCTAAAGATGGATAATGTGCAGTTGGAGTTTAGGACGGATGCAATTCGGGCGATCGCCCAGGAAGCATACCGACGCAAAACAGGGGCGCGGGCGCTCAGGGGAATTGTCGAAGAGTTGATGTTGGATGTCATGTATGAGTTGCCGTCGCGCAAGGATGTGACGCGCTGTATGATTACTAAGGAAATGGTCGAGAAGCGATCGACTGCTGAGTTGTTGGTACTTCCATCTTCCCTACCAAAACCGGAGTCGGCTTAAAAGTTTTTGTATTGTCAATTTTCATCTGCGGTTAAGAAAATTTCTTTTTTTAACCGCAGATATAGGCAGATAAACACAGATTAACGCAGATGAATATCTAAAATCTAAAATTGTCCAATTACTAATTACCAATCGACGCAATCATCCCGATCGGACTGTGAAGATAACTCAGGAAAATCCGGTTCAGATTCCAAGTTAAAACTCTGCGACTCCCAAATCTCTAACTCATCTGACAAATCGACTACTTCCCCGTCAAACATTTCAGCCAACATCCTAGCGGAATTGACTATATCTTGTGCATCAGCGCGAATCCCTACAGCCTCAAGGTGAGAGTTATTCCCAGAGTCGATCGATCCGTTGGTCTTGCTACGGGGTTCAGAAACATTTGGCAGCTTGGCGGTCGTATTTTCAGGGGCTGGCGGGTGTTTTTGTGCTTCTCCCCCGTTCCTGGAAAAATCCTCGAAAATTTCAGGTTTTTGTACCTGTTGATTCCCATCATCCACCGGAGTATAATTCCGAGAATTTCCCCCAATACCTCCGTTAGAAGTTGGCAAATCCTTGGGGCGCAAACTATTAGTTTCATGGGGATTTGTCACACCCAATTTCACTACTACTCGACGGTTAAATATTTGCAAAAAAGCTTCTTCAATATTAGCTACTTTGTCTTTAACCATATTCAGCAACGGCTGGGAATTAATCTTCACAGAAGCAGTATCATTGCTAAAACTTACTAGATGTCCATGTTGGCGAAGCAGCGATTGAGTACCGTGGGGGCGCACGCGAGTCAGTACCTGTTCCCATACTCGATTTAGATCGATTTCATCGGGTGTAATATTGGTTGAATTAGTTGAACAAGAATTAGTTTCAGCAGTTGGTATAGGTTCTCGAATCGGTGCGGTAGATGTGTTTTCTGTGCGATTAGCAATAGGCGGCGAAGTCGTCGGAGGATGTTGCACATTCGGAATTGAAGATTCTGCAATATTAGATATCTGACTCCCCCCCTTAGCAAGGGGGGGTTGGGGGGGGTGAATTTGTGCTGGATTAGTATTTTTCGCTGGTGCCACTGCTGGTTGCTGCTGAGTTCTTGCTGAGGGTAATAATCCCAATAGTGTTACTTCCAGCCACAAACGCGGCTGAGTGGTGTTTTTAATTTGCACTTCGTGGCTTTGCAAATGTTTCTGACCAGCCAAAATTAACTCGGCATCCCAATGGCGGGCAAAATTGCAAAGTTTATCCCAAGTTCCGCTGGTTAAAGCTACTAAATCTGACCGTTTTGGTGCTGCTTTGGCTATTAACAAATCTCGGTAAAAACTGGCGAGATTCTGAAGTACAATCAGCGGTTCTCGGCCGCGATCCATCAGGTGACGGGTCATGTCTACTAAGGCTGTAGCGTCGTCTTTGTCAATAGCTTGCAGCAGTTCCATTAAGTCGTTTTCGGGGACTGCGCCGACTAAATCCCAAACTTTTTCGATTGTGACTTCACCGGGAAATAAACTTAGTTGATCGAGCAAACTTTCGGCATCTCGCAGTCCTCCTTGGGCGAGTTGAGCAACCATTTGTACTGCGTCGCTGGCAATATTGATATTTTCTAATTGGGCGATTTTGTGCAAGTGGGCGGTCATTGA
>DMYK01000436.1:0-3720 GCA_003483675.1 Microcoleaceae cyanobacterium UBA11344 | reverse complement strand
GTTGTTGCGAGGACGAATACGACGCGATTTGGTGGTTCTTCTAAGGTTTTTAAGAGAGAGTTGAATGCCTGGGTGCTTAGCATATGGCAATTATGAACCAGAAGACCGTTAGCGACAAAGTTATGGTTGTCTTCTACTTCTATGTCATAAACTTTCTCTACCCCAACGACTTTTACAGATTCTACCTTCTCCGAATTTGTAATCCATTGAAGGGATTGAATACTGTTTAAAGTCTGCGACCCATTTTCTGCTGGTTTCAGCGCCCATATGTATGTAGTGGTAGGTTTTACCTGTGTTAGACCTTGTGTAAAACTTGGTTGTTGTTGGGTATCCCAAGCCTGTAAGCCACTTGGCAATGAGTTGATTTTCTTCCCCAGAATATCCTTCTGTATGAATTTGAATATTTGGACTTCCTTCTGGCGAAATGCTGAGCGATCCATCATCCATGTACCACCAAGTAAGTCCTTCGGGAGTGATGCAATCGAGCCAATCCATTGTGACGTATTTTCCTTTTCCGTTGGGTTTAACAGCGTCAAAGACATCTCTAAGTTGGGGATGGCAGACTGTGTTACAACAGACTGATATATTTCCGTATCCTTGGTTAGGTGTAACTCGTAACTTTGGTCGCAGTGTCGAAAGGCAAGAGGCTTTGTATTCCAACCATTCCCGCTGCGTTTCTCCCTGTGTCCAGCCCAATCTTGGAAATCGGCTATATTTATTTGGGTATGTGATAGAACCGTCTCCAAGCAATGTTCCGTAAATGAGTCCGAGTGTTTCTGGTTGCAAAACTTCGGCATTTGCCAAGAACTTTTCCGTTCTTGCATCCCAAAGTCCATGTCCTTTTTTATAGGGATGTCGCTGCCAATGAGACTGAATGCTCTTAATCCCTTTGCCTTTTTTTTGTAAAAAGTCTGGTATTTCGAGTTGTTCTCCACAGCCACACGCACAGAGAGGTCGGATGGCTTGAGCCTGTTCGAGAATAGAGGCAAAGTCGTAGGATTTTTGTCCGTAGGTATTCCCGTAAAATTGATGTCCTCTGGCAAATCTCCGCAAGCGTCCATCTGTTCCAATTTTGTGAATGAGGGTGCCGCACCCACATTCACAGGGGATAGTATCTTCACTCCTTCTTTTACGTCTTTTGCTGGTATCCATCCTTGTTCGGTTCTGATTAAGTGATTGCCGGTGCATCTGATTTCTCGATGGCTCGTCTTAATAACCAGTGTTGGTTTCTCACCCTGTTCTAACCACCTTAAAACTTTTTTAAATTCCCAAACTTCTGAGCTTTCGTTATAGCTGAGGACTTTTTTTCCTTTGATTTTGGGATGATCTATGCGCATTAGACCTTCGCTAGTTTGCACCTGAGAATCACCAGTCAAACACTCGTCGATCACATATACTTTATAGCGGCATTGCACCGGGGAAAATTGGGCCCGTTCAATCAAATCTCGGATGTTATCTACTCCTGTGTTGCTGGCGGCGTCAATTTCGATGACATCTAGTGTGGAACCTCTGGCAATTTCTTGACAAACGTTGCATTTGCCACAGGGTGTGGGGGTAGGGGCACCCGTAGAAATACAGTTGAGGGATTTCGCAAAAATCCTAGCACTAGAGGTTTTACCGGTGCCTCTGGGGCCGGTAAATAGATATGCTGGTGCTATCCGATCTTGCAGGATGGCGCTGGTGAGGGTTTGGGCGATCGCCTCTTGACCGACTAATTCGGCAAAGGTCTGGGGGCGATATTTGTGGTGGAGGGGTTCGTAGGTCACGATCGAATATGGGTTGGTTGCGGTGTTATGTTAGCAGAGGATCTGTTTATGTGTCTGTAAAATCACTCCTGTTGTGCTAGGAACTGCTCCTGCTGAAAAAACATTTTTTTTTCACTTGTATTGATATAATATATCACGGACTATTCACCATCGCTTTTGCCACTGCCATCAGAGGATTTTCCGATATTTCGGAAACCTGCTTGCAGTTAAAGATAAAGTATAAATTAGGGTGCCCATTTAAATTGTAGAAATCCAGTTGTAGAAAGATTGTGGTAAAAATAGGTCTGTGTTACTCGATCGAGTTGTAATCTGATCTCCAATCAGGGGCATTCCATAAATATAGCGTCAAATCTTACCCTTTAAAAGCCCATGTCAACCCAAATAATCCTTGTAGAACCAAGGTTGGCAGTAGCCTCTCCCAAGCCGAAACAGGCTAAACCAGGAGGTTTACCCTCCGATCAACTCTTGATGGGAGCGTCGGGATTACTGTTGTTATTACTTGTCGGTTTAGCGGTATTTTCCAAGCTAAAAATGGATGGTTTGAACAAGAAGCTCAAGTTTGAGGAGTTTAGAAATCGAGAACTCCAGAAAAAATACAAGATGGCTCTGGAAACTCTGTCAAAAATGGAAAAAAATCCAGACCTCATCCACTCGCGAGACTTTAATTTAGACTACCTAAGAATGCGGATGGCGGAAGAAGTCTTTCACTTTGCCATTGTGAATCAAATTAAGGTAAAAGTCAAAGATAAAATTAGTATTGCCCTGCGTCCGACTCAGGGTAGTGTAGGAGATAAAACTGGGAATGCGGGCAGCGGCAGACAAGTGGATTCGATGTTTGATATCGAATACGAAACTGGTGATCCGGCGGTAAAAGTAGAGAAGCGAGTGCTGTTTCGGATTCAAATTAAACTGATGAAACTGCCAACTCAGGCAACATCAGTGACAATTAATCAAATTATTGACTGTTTGGAAACTTACCTTAGTCCTTCAGACGATCATGATAGTTGGCAGCCGACAATTCAAGGTCGCATCGTTCACATTGAATGGGATCAAAAGGCGAAACCGACGCCGATGTTGGTGCTGGAACAGTCAAATGAAGGGGTGAATGTTACCTTTAGAACTACTAGAGCTGCTGGGGGCATACCTGCGAATGCTGAGGACAGTCAACTGGCGGTTAAGGGTGGAAAAAGTGCTAAGGGTGTGGCTAAGAGTCCCAGTAAAACTGCGTCTAAGACTTCTACTAAGACAGGAGCTAAGCGTCCCAATTCTCGGAAATAAGTGACTTTGAATTAACTTTATTTGCCGGAAAGAACGCCTGTTGTAGCTGGCGTCGCTGTGTCTTGTGCGAGGCGCCCGTCTTCCATGTGGATGATGCGATCGGCAATGTCTAAAATCCGGTTATCGTGGGTGACGAGCAAGATGGTACTATGCTGTTCTTTGGCTAAACCTCGCATGATTTCTACCACATCTCGACCTGATTTGCTGTCTAGGGCTGCTGTAGGTTCGTCGGCTAATATTAATTTGGGTTGGCTGACTAATGCCCGGGCGATCGCAACTCTTTGTTTTTGTCCGCCGGAAAGACTATCTGGATAATAATCTATTCTTTCTCCCAACCCCACAGCTTCCAGGATTCCTTCTATTTTATCATTAGTTTCTTGGCCCGAAAGATGGTTGTGCAAGTCGAGAGACATTTGCACATTTTGCCGCGCAGTCAAGCATTTGAGCAAGTTATGAGCTTGGAAAATATAACCGATGTCGCGGCGAACTTCTACTAATTTATTTTTTCTCGTTCCCCGCAATTCTTGATCGAGAATTTTCAGGCTACCTTCTTGGATCGATCGCAAAGCTCCAATTAAGGTCAACAATGTTGTTTTACCAGACCCAGAAGGCCCGGTCATTAACACGATTTCGCCTGGATAAATTTCGAGGTTAATGTCAAATAATGTCTGTTTGC
>DMYK01000358.1 GCA_003483675.1 Microcoleaceae cyanobacterium UBA11344 | reverse complement strand
CAACACCACCGGCAGAGTCCCAATTACCACGGCGGCCATCAACAATTGCCAACTGCTAGTAAACTGTTCCTGAAACTCAGCCAAAGCCAACTGTACCGTCCGCAACTCCGGCCGCGTCGTAAACACCAGCGGCTTAAACAAATCGTTCCACTCCCCGATAAAAGTAAACAAAAACAGCGTCACCAAAGCAGGGCGTGCCAAAGGCAACATCACCTGCCACAAAACCTGCCAGCGGTTAGCCCCATCCAGCATTGCCGCCTCCTCCAACTCCACCGGAATTGTCAGGAAATATTGACGCAGCAGAAAAATCCCAAAACCATTAGCAGCCGTCGGCAAAATTAGCGCCCCGTAAGTATTCAGCAAATGCCCCCACTTCAAAACCCAGAAAATTGGAATCACCAAAAGCTGAAAGGGAATTACCAGCGTTGCCAAAACCCCCAACACAATCGCCTGTCGCCCGCGAAACTTCAGCCTGGCCAAGGCGTAACCAGCTAAAGCCGAAGTTACGACCTGAAAACCGGTCACGGCGATCGCCACTAGAGTAGAATTAAGAAATGCCAACAAAAAATTTCCCCGTCGCCAAGCCTCCTGATAGTTCGCGAAAGTTAGGCCAGTGGTGTTGACACCGACACCAGATGGTGATAAAGAAACCAAAAATACAGCACCTAGTGGTAGCAGCACCAGCGCTGCCCCCACTAGCAACCCAATAAAAGTCAGCAGTTCCAGCGCCCTAGACCTATCAAAATATTTGCCCATAAACTTGTGAATTAATCTAAAATAATAACCTTGTGAGGCTCTCAAACCCGATCTCCTCCCAGATTCCCACACAACCGCGAATTTTTAGTCAAAAATAGGTAAAGTGTACCGTCACTGACCCCAAATTTTAAAGGGGTGTCCAAACATCCTACAGGTTATTCAGGAGACAAAATATCTATGCCCCAGCTTGAGGCGATCCCAGCAATTGACTTTCAAACCGCAACTTACAAAGATGCTTACAGCCGAATCAACGCCATTGTGATTGAAGGCGAACAAGAAGCTCATGACAATTACCTGACACTGGCCGAAATGTTGGCTGACAAAAAGGAAGAGTTAGTTGGCTTGGCCAAGATGGAAATCCGCCACATGAAAGGCTTCCAAGCTTGTGGCAAGAATCTCAAAGTCACGCCAGACATGGTATTTGCCAAGGAGTTCTTTTCGGAACTGCGCGGGAATTTCCAAAAAGCTTCCGCCGAAGGTAAGGTTGTAACTTGCTTGCTGATTCAATCGCTAATTATCGAGTGTTTTGCGATCGCAGCCTACAATATTTACATCCCCGTCGCCGACGACTTCGCCCGCAAAATCACCGAAGGCGTCGTCAAAGAAGAATACAGCCACCTCAACTTTGGCGAAGTCTGGCTGAACGCTCACTTTGAAGAATCCAAAGCCGAACTCGAAGCCGCCAACCGCCAAAACTTGCCCATCATCTGGAGACTGCTAAACGCTGTCGCAGACGATGCGCGCATCTTGGGCATGGAAAAAGATGCTTTAATTGAAGACTTTATGATTGCCTACGGCGAAGCCCTCGGCAACATTGGCTTTAATAACCGCGACATCATGCGGATGTCAGCACAAGGCCTCGCAGGCTAATCAATTGGGAAATAAGGAATGGGATCAAATTTAAAAATTAAAACTTTTAAATTTTCCCTTCTTCCTTCTTCCTTCTTCCTTCTTCCTTCTTCCTTCTTCCTTCTTCCTTTATTTGACAACTTAATGTTTGGTTTAATCGGTCACTTAACCAGCTTAGAACACGCCCAATCGGTAGCTAAAGAGCTGGGCTATCCAGAATACGCCGATCAAGGTCTCGATTTTTGGTGCAGCGCACCGCCCCAAATAGTTGATACTATCACTGTCACTAGCATCACTGGGCAAAAAATAGAAGGCCGCTATGTGGAATCCTGTTTTCTGCCAGAAATGCTAGCCACTCGCCGGATTAAAGCAGCCACCCGCAAAATCCTTAATGCGATGGCTCACGCTCAAAAAAACGGGATTAATATCACTGCTTTAGGAGGCTTTTCTTCGATCATTTTTGAAACATTCAACTTGCAGCAAATTAAGCAAATTCGCAATCTCAAGTTGGACTTTGAGCGATTCACCACCGGCAATACTCATACGGCTTACATCCTCTGCCGCCAAGTAGAACAAGCAGCCCCCAAATTAGGGATTGAACTGTCAAAAGCTACCGTAGCTGTTTGCGGTGCTACCGGCGACATTGGCAGCGCTGTCTGTCGCTGGCTCAACGTCAAAACCAATGTAGCAGAATTGTTGCTCATTGCCCGCGACAAAGAACGCTTGCAAGACTTGCAGACAGAATTGGGGCGAGGCAAAATTATGGGCTTGGAAGAAGCCCTGCCCCAAGCTGATATTGTCGTCTGGGTAGCGAGTATGCCGAAGGGAGTAGAAATTAACCCCTCTACATTGAAGCAACCCTGTTTGCTAATTGACGGCGGCTATCCCAAAAATCTGGCAACTCAGGTTCAGCATCCCGAAATTTATGTACTCAATGGGGGCATTGTGGAGCATTCCCTCGATATTGAGTGGAAAATCATGAAGATTGTCAATATGGATGTACCGGGAAGACAGTTGTTTGCCTGTTTTGCTGAATCCATGCTGCTGGAATTTGAAAAGTTGTACACCAATTTTTCTTGGGGACGCAATCAAATTACGGTGGAAAAGATGGAGCAAATCGGTGAGATTTCTGTTAAACACGGTTTCCGACCTTTGATGTCATTTTGATGTGACTGATTGCGGTTATTGGTTATTTAGGAAAGTTTTTCTGACAATAACCAGTAACTTTTT
>DMYK01000424.1 GCA_003483675.1 Microcoleaceae cyanobacterium UBA11344 | reverse complement strand
AATGGTGGATCTAAGTATCTCGTTGGGGATTTTCACCTTTTCTTTCTCAACTAGCAGGGTGACAACTAATTCTGTACTATCTTCACTTTTGATCAGCGAGAATATTTCGGTATTGGCAGATCCTATTGTTCGCTCAAATCTGTCTGCAAAACTAATATTTTTTAGATCTAGGCTTACCTGAAAGTCTGTGTCTTTAAATAGTTCAGCCGGTGCTGCAAAAATCTGAGGTAATCGCTGTGTATAAGCATGACAACCTTTAGCAACAATCCGATCAACCTGCTTGACATATTCTTGTAGATCAAGGCGAATTACTCCGTCAGTAAGAAGTTGCTGAATTTTATCGTCTTTGATTTCGATCAGAAATATCCGTTGCCAAGTAAACAAAAAGCCAAATAGTGCATAAGTAGCATAGGTTTTACCGGTATTATTGCCACCACAAATAATTGTTAGGTCGCCAAGGGTGAATTCGGCTTGCTTTAAAACACCAAGATTTCTGACTTTGACTTTCATAAATATTTGGCTAAAATGACAACTTACAATTGAATTTTACAGTATTATAAACACTAATCATACTGCAAATTTCCGCATTGTCAACTCCTAATGCTGAACCGGAATACAAATCTCAAACTTAGTCCCTTTTTCTGGCGTTGAAAAAAAACTGTCCCACCATGTTTTTCACTAATGATATTATAACTAATTGCCATTCCCATTCCTGTTCCCTTCCCAACAGGCTTTGTTGTAAAAAATGGATTAAATATCTGTTTTTGAATTGATTCTGGAATTCCATTGCCATTATCTTCGATCGCAATTTTCACCCATTCCGAATCTACCACCGAGGTACGAATTGTAATACAACATGGGTGCTTCTCGATCGCACAAGCTACCCGTTTGGTATTTAGTTCTTCCAGTGCATCAATTGCGTTTGCCAAAATGTTCATAAATACTTGGTTAAGTTGTCCGGGATAACACTCAACTAAGGGTAAATCGCCTAGTCTCGAATGACTTTAATTTCTGGATGTTCTGGCCCCGCGCCGGTCTTTTTGCTTTGCGAAACTGCTGGCTCTTTGATAACATCTAGTCTCGCAAGGGTGGCCAGTCCAACTGTAGTAATAGACAACCCAACACTAACTAGCAAACGTTGCGACAATCTCTTCGACCTCTTCGACAACATACTGGGGAGGCCGCCATTTGCTCATAATTTCCATTCCTCGATCGCTGTAGTTACGAGTTCAGTGTTAATCTCCACATCCTGACGCGGCATCCGTTCAGCACGGGGGTCAGATTTTAATAGTTCAGCCATTTGAGCGATCGCACCTCATTGAAGAGCGATCGACCCACGGTAATAGCGTACCTACGTGCCAAAGTAGATAAGTGTTGCGCGGAGATGAACCACGCCACGAGGGTGGCAAATAGGTAGAGGTAGAACCGAAGTATGATCAGATTGAATGTGCAATGGACAGCGCTATGCCATAGGCGAAACACAACGAAGACCCACGAGGCGTTCACATACACTGTATCTACCTGCTTTGTAATGAAAAGATCTAGGACAAGTGCATAAAAAATTATCGGAATCTCGAACAGATTCTTTAGGTTATCCGATGGATTGGATAGGTTTGATGGCGATATCTGCGCCAGTGCCTGGTACAGCAAGCTCCTTTGGGCTGAGCTTTCTACTTGTGATCAAACTGATCCGGCGGATGTACATATACACCCAGACTAGGAGCGTTAGAAACACTGTTGCAAAGCAGGGACTGAAGATTGCATCTTGCGTCATTTCTACCTCTCAAATTTGATTATTCTGATAGTTGCTGGACGATAAAGTGCGCGATATGCGATGTACAAGGCTGGCAGAAACATAGAGCAACGTAAATCCAATCAGAGGATGTAGTATTTCTAGGTGAAGAGGACTTTTTAGATGAATTCTGGAAAATTTGTAGTCCAAGCAGCACCGGTAGATTTGTGGCGAGCCGATCGTAAATCTCGGTCAATTAGTGGGTGTAGTGGGTTGCACCCGCTCACAGTCGTTTGCCTTTGATACACAAAATCTAGCCGATTTGAGTGCGATCTGTTTGCAGTCTGAGCCTCCGCTTTAGATTCAGATAAAAACATTAAACACCCCGGAAACCGAGGGCTGTTTCCATTGCATCGCGAGGACTGGGGTTAACTAATGCTCGACTTATTTTAGCCTGATATAGGTTGCCAACAAAACCAAATATCATCCCGACAAACAACAAACTTCCCCCTAAATATTGAGCGAAAGTAGGAGCTTCGCCTAAAATCAAATAAGCCATTATTATGGCGGCAATTGGGTACAATAAACTGGCTAAATTGAGTTCCGTTGAAGTCGCATTTTTTAAACCCGCTAACCAACATAATTGGCCTGTGACGACAATAATCGCCGCATAGACTATCATCCATTGCCACAGAAAAGGAGATAACACTTCTGCAAAATGGTTTAGCCCGTAAAGGAAATTAGCCAATAGGAAAAAAAATACCGTCCCCAGAATATTGCGATAAATCGTAAAAATTCCCAAGGGAATGGATTGTAATTGCAGTTTACCAACAACGGTCGCAATGGAACCAATGATAGCAGCGATCGCCACAAAAATTTCTCCTGTTCCAATTTGAAATCCCGCCATAGTCATCATCTGACCTGAACTCCCTAAAAAAGCAGTCACTATCACCCCAGCCAAGGAAATCAGAGAGCTTGCACTTGCCCAAAAATCGACCCGCGAACCCAACAGCCAAACACCCAACACCAGGGTTAAAATTGGTTCGATGCGCCCAATTAAAACGATATTGGTAATATTTGTCTGTTCCAAGGCTGTAAAAATTAACCCTGGAGCGATCGCCCCCGACAAAATACCTGTAATAGTTAAACTAATCCAATCTTTACGAGTCAGAGCTTTCAGAGTATGCGGTTGCCAATCTTTATAAAAAATTAGAATCATTAACCCCAAAGCACAAATATTACCCACAAATAAGACATTGCAGAGTGAGATAGGATTTCTGCCATTGAGCGCATGATTTTCGCCAATTTCAACAATTTTACGAGTTACAGAATTGGAAGCAGCAAAAATCAAAACAGCAAGGCCAAGATACATTGGGCTAGGAACTCGGATTAAAAATTGATGTAATTTATTGGTAACTTTCATGATTTTTATTGAGCTTGATTTTCTGACAGTGATTCAGCCAATAATTAAACCCTAGCACCCCTGTATTCAAGGTACGCTTGGACAGAGCGATTGGGCATTTTTATTTGGGTTGGGGACAGGTTTTATTGGTAAAATCACATTGATAGATATACTGTTCTTGCCAATGGAGAGGAATCTCTAGTAAATCTCTTGCACCAGTCATTCCCTGACCGATAAATAGCAGTAGAGCCAAACAATTGAGGATGATATGAACGGTGCGCCAGCGATTTTGTCTATCCTGATAAATATCTTGAACAATCGCCACTGAAAAAATCATCAATAAAGCGGCTGTAATACCGTAGTAATAATGAGAAACAAACCATTCATTATCCCGACGATAAATTTCTGGCTGACACCCTAAAATAATCAATCCCATTCCCGTCAAAGTGGCAAAAATGCCTCTCCATAGTTTGACTCTTGCCTTAAATAGTAGGGTGAAAGAAGCAATGCTTAACAGAAAAATGGCGATCGCAAAAAAGACTCGAAAGGGTTCTTTGGTTAGGGTGTCGCTACTGAGCATTTTTGAGAAGATGGGATAGGCCATTCCCAGTAGGGTAACCCCTACCACTGAGCCACTCAACCAATTACCGATCGCTACGTGCTCAGAACCTACCACTGGCGGAATTTTACTTTTTTCCCCATCGGCGACTTGCAGACGACGTTGACGGGTGAGTAGGGCGCGATTCACCACAATTCCCATCAAGGGAAAGACCACAATAATGGCGATCGCAGGATGTAATAACGCAAAGATGTCTTGAAGTTCCATGTTAAAGATCCATTAATTCATTATTCAGGGACAATCAAAATTAATGAGAACTAAGCAGCCACAAACAGAGACAGTAAAATGGCGATCGCATCGGTGGGTTCATAACGCTTACTATAGTCTACATCAATGTGAGCTAGGGCAATATGACGGCGGCGATCGATGATAAAAGTCGCAGGAACAGGTAACAGCCAATCTTCTGTCCCGTTGTAATCAGGGAGAGCGTGACCCAGTTCAGTATAAAGTAATTTAAGAGGATCGGGAATTTCAAATACAATACCATAATCACGAGCAATTTGACAACCCGCATCACTCAGAACATCAAAGGAAAGTCCGTTGTTGAGGACTGTTTTTTGGGAAGCATCAATCCTTTGGGGAGAAATAGCTACCACCGAAGCTCCTAAGGCCTGAATTTTGGGCAATAGCCCCTGATAAGCCCGTAATTCTAGATTGCAATAGGGACACCAACTGCCCAAATAAAAACAGAGAATAACGGCTCCTTGATTTAATCTTTCGGAAAGACTAATCTGCTGGCCGTCAGTATTTTGGAGGACAAAATCGGGGGCTTCATCGTCAATTCTTAAGGTTCTGCGATTTTGAAATTCCTTGGCTAATGCTTGGGTTTCCCCTTGCATAATCGCCGCTTTTTCCGGGGGTAGCTTTGCCCAAAATTCCTGTTTAAATTTATGGAGTTCAAGTTGTAAATTCACGGGTTTTACCGATAAATATCTGGGAAATTGCCCTCACTTACCATCAGCAAGGGGCAAGGCAAATTACTTGACTTCATTGGGGGAAAACATCGCTACTTTCCCTTTTTTAACTGCTACAACTACATCATAGGTTGCACAGTAGGAGAAGGTAACATCGTTGGCCTTGTTATGGAGATTGACCACCATGCCTGCTCCACCGGGTTGTACTCCTAATGGTAACAAATCGCCATAGAAAAATCGCCGCAATTGGTCGCCACTACCAATTTGTCCTTTACTTTTAGTGATGATATCGATCTTTTGCTGAACCGTCATTTCCGGGGCGGCGATCGCCGTATTTTGCAATTGAGGTACAAAGCTATGTACAGCCACATCTCCCGCAGTGATAACGCTAGCCAGGGCTAGGGGGGCAAACAGAGGGCTGAGGGATTTGAGTTTTAACATCTGCGTTTTTGGGGTGAGAACGGTTGATGAGACTATCATCATCTATTTCAATTTGTTTGAGAAGCAGGCAAAATAGAAGATACTATATGCCATTTTGGAATAAGTACGCTATGGATCGAATTGCGTGTATGCAAAGTTTTGTTCGGGCGATCGAATTGAATAGTTTTTCTGCCGTAGCGCGGGAACAACAGACGACGCAACCCACCATTAGTAAGCAAATCGCCGCTCTGGAAAAATATCTGGGGGTACAATTACTCACTCGTTCTACTACCCATTTGAGCTTGACCGAGGAGGGTAAAAAATACTATCAATACTGCCAGCAAATTTTGGAAACTGTCGCCGAAGCGGAGGCCAGTTTAACAGGGAAAGAACGGGCTACAGGAATTTTACGATTGGGCTGTCCTGTGCTGTTTGGGCAAATGCAGATTGTCCCCCGTTTAAAAACCTTTATGAAACGCTATCCTGATGTCAAGATCGATCTGATGATGGCGGATCATTTTGTGGACATTGTAGAGAATGGTTTAGACCTTTTGATCCGCATTGGTAATCGTCTGGATAGTTCCCTGATTAGCCATCACATCGGCACGACTCGCCGTGTCACAGTGGCAACAACAGGCTATTTTGAGCAAGCGGGAGAACCCAAAAAACCAGATGATTTAGTGAATCATGATTGTATTGTTTACACTCATTTATCAACGGGTAATGAGTGGCATTTTCAAGGAACAGATGGCACTATTAAGGTGCGGGTGGGGGGCTGTTTTCAAACTAATAGTTCTGTGGCGATTCGAGCCGCAGTGTTATCGGGTTTGGGGATTGCGGTAGCGCCGGTGTGGATGTTTGGTGATGAGATTTACCGGGGCGATCTCAAGGTTGTCTTGGAGAATTATCAGCCGACTCCCTTGCCAATTCAGGCATTTTATCGTCGCAGTCGTTTTTATCCGGCAAAAATAGTTTGTTTTATTGATTTTTTAGCGGCAGAATTTAAGCTCGATCCCTGGGTTTCAGATTATGGGGTTTGAGTCGTAAACACGAACCTCCTCTTTTGCATAGATATGATGGCTACCAGTGATTCTTTTTAGCTTCCAACCATATCGCTCAACGATTTTGCAGAGTGCTTTGCCAGAAACAGATTTCATAGAGATAACTCAATTAACTGTTGATCGGGCGCAAGTTCATTTTGCTGACTGGCGACTTCAAGCCAACCTTGAACAGCATCTTCGAGCATCTCTAATAATTGTTCATAACTCTCTCCCCATGTGTGACAACCTGGAAGTGCTGGAACTGAGCCACACCATAGGCTATCTTCTTGCCAGATAATCGCCTTAATCTTCATGAGCAATCTCTAATAGCTATCTGAATAGGATTTTAGCGCATCGCTTTAAAACTTGCGAGGATGTATAACGGCTAAAATGAGTTCATGAAAATTCTAAACTCCACCTTCTAGTTGATCCAGGTCATCTGCGGTTAAGGGCGATCGAGCGCTATGGCGCACGTACAACACATAAACCGTAGTATCTCGAATCGCAAACAATACTCGGTAAATGTTTTTGGATTTCCCATAAAGTAACTGCCGAACTTTTTCAGGAAAAATCTCGCTTTCAACTGCTAAAGAACAGCGCCGAGGTTTTTCTTGGAGTGTTGCGATTTCATTCATCAAACCTCGAAACCAGCGATCGGCAAAATCGGGATTGTGCTCTCGATACCAGCGGTAGGCTTGCTCAATCTCAGAAGAGGCGATCGGGGTAATTTCAACCTGAAATGTCATATTTCTGCTGCATTTCTTGGACAAAATTTTCGATGGGGCGAGTAAGTCCGGCGTTGAGTTCCTCGAAACCTTGCTGAATACCTGCAATTGTTTCCAATTGATCGATCAGTTGGCGCAGTTTAATTGGATCGATTTGGCTGGGATCGAGAAAGGTGACTAGAACTTGAGAGCGATCGCTAATATCTTGTGGTAAGGAGGCGAGGTGAATCTGGCCATTCTGATAAATGCCTTCGATGGTTTTTAGCATGAGTTGCAGTCCGGTTAGTATTCACTTATATTCTAGCAAGTAATGTCAACGCGACGATCGTGTGCCGATCGGTCACAATACCAGAAATCACTTGCTGACACGCTCCATTACACCACCCAAGGAGGCAGCCACATTGTAACCAATACGAATGCCAAAAAGTCGAGCATAAGGATGCTTTTCCCTCAGACTATGTGCGGCTTTTAGCCCAGTTTCATCAACTTTATAGTCGCCTGTTTCTATATCAATGATGACCATCTTGCCAATATTCTCTTCTAATTCTATTTTTTGGCGGATGGTGCTTTCATACAAATGTTTCGCACGACGCCCGACTTCTTCACGACTCAAAAGGATTGTTTGCATACATTTCCTCTTTTTTGTAACTTTTTATCCTGTTATAAATATCATACCTCTTTTGCGTAGAAACGAAGTGGCACAACGGTACCCATCACCCGCCGCAGGTCATCTCTCGTAGTCAACAGATTACCTCTAAACGGTCGGGTGCATGGGCGTTGTTATGCCGTGTCCACTGGGGACACCTTAATCGTATGCTTTTGAATTCATGTAATGTCCCATTTGACCTTCACACATGAAGCAACCTGATAAAAAACTATCTTCTAAATTTCCAGCAATAAATCTATGACAGTATTTACAGTAGCCTACATCGTTATCGTTGTGGATTTTATGACAGGAAAAGCAAATCCATTTCTCTCCCAATTTCACTACAGATGACAAGCTACTACAATCGCTACAATGAGCAAAACTATCTTCATCTTCAGCATCATCATATGATGAGCAGTTATCTTCTACTACATCATTCACCTCAAAAGAGTTACTACATGAGCTACAACTCAAAGAGGGAAAAATATTATCTTTATCTTGAGCTTTGATTAAATTTGAGTGGCAGACTGGACATCTAATATTTTCTACTATATGCTCTAACACCGAGCTTTTAAAGCCCAAATTATCCCAGGATTGTCTACAATTTTTCTCTTCTGCTTTGTACACCTCTGCTGTTTCTAATAGAGTTTGCCAGCACTCTTCACCAAGAAGGTCAAACGGTTCTTCCTTTAAATATTGACTAATGAAATCTTGAATTATAAGAAATGACTTGACAATGACTTCACGAACTGCGCTGGGCGACTTATCTGTATTATAGTAATGTTCTATATTATTGCGGAGCTTATTGAGGTCTTTAAATCTGGTCTAATCATATTTTATATTCAGGCTTTTAAATCTTTTCTTGATTGTGTAAAAATCTACTGTTTTATCATTATCTCCCACAAAAGAGATGTTACCATTTTCATCAGAAATAGGCTTGATCGATTGTTTGATTAAAACTTCTTTGCTATGTTCGGGCGATAAGCGCTTTAGTTTTTCTTTGTAGAGAAGAAGTATTCCAGCGCAAATGTTTCTCACCGCAGACAGGCATCTTCTTTCGTCCTCCTCCTCCATCAGATAGTCTTCAACACCCACCTGTATGGAATCAATGGCGTTTTTAAGCAGCGACATAACTTATTTCTTTGAATATAGGGGTCAAATGCTAAATTTTAGCTAAGCGATCGCTCCGCAGCATCACTATTAATTATACCGCATACCCACTTTGTTTGTCAAACCCAACTCCAGATTACTTGAGAGCAAAAGTTTCCCTGATTTATCTCGCAAAAAAATAGAAAACCCCCAAACCATATCTTTCACAGGGTTGGGGGTTTTATTCCTAAATCCAGTGCAAATTACAACTTACTCAGCTCGATCGCCGGAGCTCGCAGAGACAGAGTTTTCCCATCTCCAACTTTAGCCAACGAAGGCAGAGAATCCCTCAGCTTAGCCGTCAACTGTACAGTAGTCGCATCATACACCTGAGTCAGAATTTTCGGATACAAACCAATGCCAATAATCGGCACTAACAGCGCAGCAATAATAAACACTTCTCGCGGTTCCGCATCCACCAATTCTTCGTGTTCCACCAATTCCTTATTCTCAGAGCCGTAGAAAATCTCCCGCAGCATCGACAGCAGATAAATCGGAGTCAAAATCACCCCGACAGCAGCGAGAAATATCACGCAAACCTTAAACACCGGATTGTAAGCATCGCTGGTTGCAAAACCCACAAACACCATCAATTCTGCTACAAAACCGCTCATTCCCGGCAAAGCCAAAGAAGCCAGAGAACAAGTAGTCCACATGGCGAAAACCTTGGGCATTTTCTGCCCGACACCGCCCATTTCGTCGAGCATGAGCGTGTGAGTGCGATCGTAAGTACAACCCACCATAAAGAACAAACTCGCCCCAATTAAACCGTGGGAAACCATTTGCAGCATTGCACCACTGGTTCCCAAATCGGTAAACGAAGCTATCCCGATTAACACAAAGCCCATGTGCGAAATCGAAGAATAAGCAATTTTCCGCTTCAAATTGCGCTGAGCAAAAGAAGTTAAGGCGGCGTAAACAATGTTAACTACACCCAAAATTACCAAAATCGGTGCGAAGACAGCGTGAGCATCCGGGAGCATTCCCGCATTCATTCTGAGCAAAGCGTAGCCACCCATTTTTAGCAGAATTCCTGCTAGCAACATATGGGCGGGTGCGGTGGCTTCCCCGTGAGCGTCAGGGAGCCAAGTGTGCAGGGGAAAAATCGGCAGTTTGACGCCGTAAGCTATCAAGAAACCTGCGTACAGTAGCAATTCTATATTGGGGGCGAAGTCTTTAAGTGCGATCGCCCGCATATCAAAAGTCACCGTATCGCCATAAAACGCCATCGTCAGGGCGCCCACCAAAATAAACAGCGAACCACCCGCCGTGTACAAGATAAACTTAGTGGCTGCGTAGAGGCGTTTTTTGCCGCCCCAGATGGACAAAATCAGGTAAACCGGCACTAATTCCAGTTCCCAAACCAGGAAAAACAGCAACATATCCTGCACGGCAAAAACTGCAATTTGGCCGCCGTACATTGCCAACATCAAAAAGTAAAATAGCTTCGGTTTAAGAGTAACCGGCCAAGCCGCTAAAGTAGCTAAAGTAGTAATAAAACCCGTCAGCAAAATCAGTGGCATCGACAAACCGTCAGCACCCACAGACCAATTCAAATCGAGTTGTGGCACCCAAGCATAACTTTCTACCAGTTGCAGTCCCGGATTGCTAAAGTCGTACTGAGTGTAAAAAGCGTAAACAAGCAGAGCAAAATCAATCAAACCGACAATCAGAGCATACCACCGCACCGTCTTGCCATCCTTATCGGGAATCAAAGGAATCAGCAAAGACGCAGCAATGGGAAACAGAATTGTTGTGGTTAACCAGGGAAAGTTAGCTGTATCCATTGCGTTTTAAAATTAGCCATCAGTTATTAGGTTTAAACATATTATGGCAATTATGCTCTAAATTTTATACTTTCTTTACACTCTTTGGCAATTGGGAATGGGTAATTGTTAATTGGGAATTGGTAATTGATCTCACTCATCTGCGTTAATCTGTGTTTATCTGCCTGTATCTGCGGTTAAAAAAAGAGAATTTCTTAACCGCAGATGACAATGGATTGACGCGGATTCACGCAGATGAAGAGAAGAAAGAAATGTTTCTAACTTACTCCAGAAACGATCGCAAAACCCAGAACTGCGACAAACACAATCAGGGCATAAAATTGAGCACGACCGCTCTCAATGTATTTCAGTCCTTCGCCTGTTACCAGGGCGAGAAAACCTGTCAAATTCACCACACCATCGACAACTCGCAAATCTACTTCCATGACTTGTCGCGCTAAACGGCGGCTGCCCTTAACGAAGAGAAAATCGTTGATGTCGTCGAGATACCACTTGTTGAGGGAGAATTCGTAAAGTGGTTTGATTTTTTGAGCGATCGCCCCAGCATCAATTTTACGGCTCAAATACATCAGAGAAGCCAAAGTAATGCCAAGCAAAGCAATACCTACAGAGCTGCCACCCATGATTAGAAATTCCGTCAAATCGAACTCAGCGGCGTGTTCCAATACTTCTTCCAGAGACTCGCCTGGCGCACGCACAAACTGCTCAAAATAATTGGCAAACGGCGTATTGACAAAACCAATTAACACAGAAGGTATTGCCAAAACCACCAACGGCAAAGCCATTGTCAGCGGAGATTCGTGAGGAAAATGGTCATGTTCGTCGTGACTTTCGTTAGTGGCGGCTAATTCCTTAACATTCATCGCCCCAGGGCCGAAAACCAAACCTGGTTGCAGAAGTTGCTGTTTGATAGCGTTGTCATTGCCCCGGAATTCGCCCTCAAAGGTGCTGAAATACATCCGAAACATATAAAACGCGGTCATCCCCGCTGTCAGCCAGCTAACAGCCCACAGAGCGGGATTTGCTGCGAAAGCTTGGGCGAGGATTTCGTCTTTTGACCAAAAACCAGCAAAGGGGGGAATGCCGCAGATTGCTAAATTGCCGATTAAGAAGCAAGTAGCTGTAATCGGCATATATTTGCGTAAACCGCCCATTACTCGCATATCTTGAGCGATCACAGGGTTGTGGCCGACAACTGCTTCCATACCGTGAATGACTGAACCAGAACAGAGGAACAGCATCGCTTTGAAGTAAGCGTGTGTCATCAAGTGGAAAAGTCCGGCACTATAAGCACCGACACCCATTGCCATTACCATGTAGCCCAATTGGGAGATGGTGGAGTAGGCTAGGCCTTTTTTGATGTCATTTTGGGTAATTGCGATCGAAGCCCCCATAAATGCCGTAAAACAGCCCGTACAGGCGATCAAATTCATCACTGCCGGCAACCCTTCAAAGACTGGGTACATCCGAGCAATCAGGAATACGCCGGCGGCTACCATTGTCGCGGCGTGGATCAGAGCGGAAATCGGTGTTGGGCCTTCCATTGCGTCTGGGAGCCAGACGTGGAGGGGGAATTGAGACGATTTGGCTGCGGGGCCCAAAAATATGAGAACGCCGAAGATTGTCGCTAGAGTCGCGCTGATGGCGCCGGATTCGACTAAAGTGTGCAGTCGATCGCCCATCACGTCAAATTCAAAGCTGCCGGTGGCCCAGTAAATGCCGAGAATGCCCAGCAGGAGGCCGAAGTCGCCGACGCGGTTGACGACGAAGGCTTTTTGGCAGGCATCAGCAGCGGGTTTGCGATCGTACCAGAAGCCGATTAGCAGGTAGGAACACATCCCCACGAGTTCCCAAAAAATATAAATCTGAACTATGTTTGGGCTGACTACTAGACCTAACATCGACGAGCTGAAGATGCTCAGATAGGCGTAAAAGCGCACGTACCCGTCATCGTGGGCCATGTAGCCGTCGGTGTAAATCATCACCAAAAAGGCGATCGTCGTGACGATCGCCAACATGACCGATGTCAGGGGGTCGATGATGTAGCCCATACTCAGGGAGAAGTCGCCAGCAGAAGCCCACTCAATAATTTTGGTGTAGGGTGCGTGACCTTGAAGTTGACTCCAAAGCAATGCGAAGGAGAGTACCATTGACCCTCCCAGCAGGGAGACGATGACGATCGAACATCCTTGCCGAATCTTGTTGGTGGCTTGATTAAATGTAATTAAGCCGAGACCGACTAGCATTGCGCCTGCCAGTGGCAGGACTGGAATCAGCCAAGCGTATTGATAAAGCAGTTCCATGACTGATGAAGTTTAAAGTTTCTACTAGATTTGCCAAAACTGTAAACAATTCTGACACACCCTTGCACGACTGGGCATAAATACTTGATTAATTTCTCAATTATGGCCGATCGACAATGCTTGAGAACTGCTGAATATTTTCGGGTTTGATGGGAGGGAGTTCGACCGATCGCAGAAGCAAGAAGGAACAAGCCAGAAGCAAGAAGGAAGAAGCAATAAAATCAATGGTTTCAGCAATTGAAAACGTCTTAACCGCCGAGAAGGTTGCTATACATAGGGCGATCGAAATCTATTTTGTTTCCCGATACAAGGCAGAAAACTGGGGAATTCCCCAGTCTTCTAAATTCAAAATTCAAAACTCACCCACTACCATCCGTTATCTGTTGACAACTTCCTGGGGTTGCAGCAATTGAATTTTGGGAGAATTCTCAACAGCAAGCATCCAGGAGTCTAGAGTCCGCCGCAGTTCCTCGCGCCCTTGATATTGTTCAAGTCTAAATCGAGCTTTCTCCCCCTCAAACAAAATCAGTGTTGGCAGACTTGTCAGGCGGTAAGTGTGGGCCAACTTGAAATTTTGGTCAGCATTAACACCTACCAGCTTGACTTGACCAGCCCAATCTGATTGAAATGTGATTAGTGTCGGGTCGATCGCGCGGCACAAACCGCACCAAGGCGCCCAAAAATGAACTAAAACCGGGGTAGACGATTGAAAAACCTCTTGTGCAAAAGTGCGTTCGCTAACGGACAACACCATGATCCCTCAAAAATTAATAATTTTTTTCTATCCTAGGGATCATGCTACCAGTCTATGCTCCCCGTCGCACGCATCAAAAAAGGATGAATTTTCCACAGCACTCCGGTAAAAATTGCTACTCCCAGATAAGAAGGCCGCAGAAACTCAAGCAAATCAAGGGTTTGACGTTTTTGGAGGATAGCCAAAAATGGCAAAATTGATGTCCGAGATTTGATGGTTTCAAAGGATTCGCCAAAACGAGCCTGAAGTCGCCTGTCGCCGTGCCACACTCCGAACAGGTGGTGGACTACCAAACCAATGGAAGTGACAAGGGTAAAGCTAGTACCAATCCACAGGGTGTGGGCTATGCACCAAATCACCTGTCCCACCATTTGCGGGTGACGGGTGATGCGGATGATGCCGGTTTCGTAGAGGTGAACTTGGGGCTTTTGGACTGCGGCAATTTCTAGGAGGTTGAAAGTTGCTGGGTACAGAAACAGGAAGGAAATTGCCGACAGTATCCAAACTAGGGGTTTGACTGCGGGCACGCCTTGTAGCTGCCAAAGCTGTACGCCGTCGTAGCGGTGATTGAAAAAGTAGACAATCAGAATGACTGCTAGCGGCAAACTGACAAGGGCAAATAAAACGCGGTAAAGTCTCGCCCCGATTAGCTTTTCACCTTTTGGCCGGAGGGCCGCCAAACCGCTGTGGGCGATCGCAAAAACCAGTAAAAGGACCAGAATAACTAAGTGGGAGTCGAGCGCGAAGTCGATCGTCATTGTAAATATTAAGAAAAGTTATTGATTCGTGGCCAAGTTGTGTCACAAAGTATCTATGGGAGCATTCAGCGGTTATCAGTCATTAGTCATTAGTCATTAGTCATTAGTCATTAGTCATCAGTCATTAGTCATTAGCGCTCGGCCAATTCGCAGCTACAGACAAATGACAACTGCTTTCTTGACAACTGCCCGCTACCCACTGCTTTCTTGACAACTGCCCGCTGCCCACTGCTTTCTTGACAACGGACAACGGACAACTACCAAATGACAACTGACAATTTAGATATATGTCTGACCTTCCTTTCACTTTAGACCAGTTACGCATTCTCAAGGCGATCGCTTCTGAAGGTAGCTTCAAACGCGCCGCTGACAGCCTCTATGTATCCCAGCCAGCAGTTAGCTTGCAGGTGCAAAACTTAGAGAGACAGTTGGACGTGCCGTTGTTCGATCGAGGGGGGCGCAGGGCTCAACTCACCGAAGCTGGACACCTGCTGCTGGGTTACGGCGATCAAATTTTGTCGCTTTGTCAAGAAACTTGTCGGGCGCTGGAAGACTTGCAAAATCTCCAAGGTGGCACCTTGATTGTGGGGGCTTCTCAAACTACGGGGACCTATTTGCTACCTCGGATGATCGGGATGTTTCGGCAAAAGTACCCGGATGTGGCGGTACAGCTTCATGTTCACTCTACCCGTCGCATTGCGTGGAGTGTGGCTAACGGACAAATCGATTTGGCGATCGTGGGCGGAGAAATTCCTA
>DMYK01000248.1 GCA_003483675.1 Microcoleaceae cyanobacterium UBA11344 | reverse complement strand
TTTTAGACAGAGTGGAAAGCACCCAAGAACTGATGACTGAGGATGAGTATCAAAAGCAAGTTGTCAACTTACTATAACACCTGATATAATTGGTAGTAGTAAGGCCAGTGATGTTGTGAATAGGAGGGCAAATGTCGATCAACTTGGAAAAAGGCGGGAGAATCAATCTCTCTAAAGAAGCACCGGGGCTCAAAAGTGCTGGGATCGGTTTGGGATGGGATGCCAATGCTACAGATACCGGCACAGTGTTTGACTTAGATGCTTCCGTGTTTATGTTAGGTGCAAATGCGAAAATTCCCAGCGAAAAATACTTTGTTTTTTACAACAACAAAGAGTCGCCTGATAGTTCTGTAATCCATCTGGGAGATAGCAGAACCGGAGAAGGTTTGGGCGATGATGAAACAGTGACTGTTGATTTAACTAAAGTCGATCCGGCGGTGCAAGAAATTGTGTTTGTGGTAACAATCGACGAAGCTGAATCGAGGAGGCAAAATTTCGGTCAAGTGCGGAATGCTTTTATCAGGATTTATGATACTACGACTAACATAGAAGTCACTAAGTACGATTTGGATGAGGATTTTTCGAGGGAGACTGCGGTGGAATTTGGCCGACTCTACAAGAAAGATGGCGAGTGGAGGTTCCAAGCCGTCGGACAAGGCTACAATTCAGGCTTACAAAGCTTTGTAGAGAAGTATTCCTGATCGAATGGTGATCGAATACAGCTAAATAAGTCAAGGGAAACTTCCGAAAAATCAAGAATGTTTCCCTTGATTTTAAATCCTATAGGACTTAGGCATAGGTGTCCAGAAACCGGGTTTTTTACGAAAAGACGCGTTGTGAACCCCAGATTATATAAAAAACCCGGTTTCTTGGGTCAGAGTGCATAAGTCCTGTCCTACTAATGAGAGGATAAACCTGATGGGAATTCAATTAAGTAAGGGCGAAAGATTTAATCTTATTCAAGACGCTAATTTACAAAAGGTGTCATTCGCCCTGGGCTGGAAAATGAATCAAACCACTGAAAGCTATGATATAGATGCTTCTATATTCATGTTGGGTGCAGATGGAAAGATTCCCGATGAAAGATACTTGGTATTTTACAATAATCTTCGCTCTCTCGATGACTCTCTACACCATTTAGGAAATCGCAAAACTGGGAAAAACCAAGGAGACAACGAGACGATTGATGTAGATTTGAATAAAATAAGTCCAGCTATCCAGGAAATTATTTTTGTCGTCACCATTCACGAAGCACAGGCAAAAAATCAAAACTTTAGCCAAATCCACAATGCTTTTATTAGACTTTACAATTCCGAAACCGATAGCGAACTTGCTTGCTACAACCTGAAAGAGAATTTTTCAGGAGAGACAGCAGTCGAGTTTGGAAGGTTATATAAAAAAGACGGAAAGTGGAGGTTTCAGGCTGTAGGACAAGGATACAACACTGGCTTACAGAGTTTTGTAGACAAATATTATGTCGAAAATAAACAGGAAAATCAGCAAGCAGAAACTAACTTAAAAATATCAGACTTTGAAATCCCAGAATTAGCAATAACTGAATTAGCAGCTACTCAAATCAAAATTCCCGAATTAGTAATTCCTGCCTTAAAAATCCCCGAATTAGCAATAACTGAATTAGCAACTCCCAAAGATAGTAACAAAATTCAGAAAGCAATAGCTTTCGAGAAACAACTGGAAGAAAAAGCGCCGCACATTTTCAATCTCGTTAAGAAAGCCGATATCTCCCTCCAGAAAGCAAATCTCACCAATCATGATGCTAAGGTAGCGCTGTGCTTGGATATTTCTGTATCTATGTCTGCGCTGTACAGTTCGGGAAAAATTCAGCGTTTGGCTGAGAAGATTTTGGCTTTGGGATGTCGGTTTGATGACAACGCAGCGATGGATATATTTTTGTTTGGCATCAACTCTTGCAATGCGGGCGAAATGACGATCGACAATTTCCCAAACTTCATCCATCATATACTGAAGCGATACCCTTTAGAAGGAGGTACTTATTATGGTAGAGTGATACAGGAGATTAGAAAATTCTATTTTCCCGACTCTCGCGATGGTAGTCGCTACGCACCTATTAGCGCCGATAAACCTGTGTATGTGATGTTTGTCACTGATGGAGCCACTGCGGATGAGTCGGGAACCAAACAACAGCTACAATGGTCGTCTTATGAGCCTCTATTTTGGCAGTTTATGGCGATCGGCAAATCGCAAAAAGATGTCAAAAATAAGGGCGTTGGCGGCTGGTTTTCTAGGGCTACAGCGAGCGATTTTAGCTTTTTGGAGCAACTTGATGAAATGGGCGATCGCCACCTAGACAACGCCGATTTCTTTAGTTTAGAAGACCCGGAAAGTATTGCAGACGAGGAATTATACGATTTGTTGACAGCAGAATATCCCAATTGGGTAAAATCAGCACGACTCAAAAATCTCTTACCCTATAGTTAGCCTCAAAGGCTAATCAAATCTTGTTCTTGGCAATCTTGAAACTTGACTTTTACCTTAACAAAATCACAAAATTATGGCGATCAACTTGACCAAAGGACAATCAATTGTTCTCAGCAAAAGCGAATACGACTTATCCAGACTAACAATGGCTTTGGGATGGGATGTGTCGAAAGCTAAAACAGGTATTTTCGGCAGCAGCGGTGCAAACTTTGACTTGGATGCTTACGCTCTTTTATTGGGGGAAAATGGCAAATTAAAGAACTACAAAGACGATGTAATCTATTACGCTCATTTGGAATCAAAGGATAAAACAGTTGTACACTCAGGCGACAATCTCACCGGGGCTGGAGAGGGCGACGACGAACAGATATTTGTGAAATTGAGTGCTTTGCCAGAACAGTATCACAAAATAGTTTTGGGCGTGAATATTTACGATGCCAAAAGTAGAAAACAGCATTTTGGCATGGTAAATAATGCTTTTGTGAGGGCTGTAGATGCGACTGGGAAAGAAATCGCTCGCTATCGCTTGTCAAATGACCCTTCTTATGAAGGAAAATTAAATATGTTAATGGGAGAAGTTTATCGAGAAGGCAGCGAGTGGAAGTTTAAGGCGTTGGGAAATCCTTTCGTTGAGGATATGAACGGTGTTGTCGGTTCATTTATGCGGTGATCTTGAAAATGTTTTTTTAACCGCAGATAAACGCAAGTAAACGCAGATGAAATTCCATCGGCGTT
>DMYK01000423.1:9695-12008 GCA_003483675.1 Microcoleaceae cyanobacterium UBA11344 | reverse complement strand
ACTCGCCAATAACGCCCGATCGAGCTAATCTAAAAACTCAAACTTACCTACATCATTAAATCCCTATGTTAGCCGATCGTCAACTCTACGAAGGCAAAGCCAAAATCCTCTACTCCACCGAAGACAGCGAAATTTTGCTGACCCACTTCAAAGACGACGCCACAGCCTTTAACGCCCAGAAACGCGGTAGCATCGCCGGCAAAGGTGAAATCAATTGCACCATGTCTGCCCACCTATTTCGGATGCTAGAAGCCAAAGGCATTCCCACCCACTTCATCGACACACCAGCGCCCAACCAGATGCGAGTCTGCCGCGTCCAAATCTTACCCTTGGAAGTCGTCGTCAGAAACATAGCCGCCGGTAGCCTTTGCCAGCAAACCGGACTCGCCCTCGGCACAATTGTCAATCCCCCGCTGGTAGAGTTTTATTACAAAAACGACAGCTTGGGAGACCCGCTGCTGACTCGCGACAGGCTGCTGCTAATGCAGCTAGCCAGCGCGGAACAAGTAGACCAACTGGAAACCGCCGCCAGAGAAATTAACGAAATTCTCAAAGAATTTTTCAGCCAGTGCGGCATCACCCTGGTAGACTTCAAACTGGAATTCGGCATAGACCAACATCAAAATCTGATCCTCGCCGACGAAATCAGTCCCGACACTTGCCGACTGTGGGACAACGCAGAAACCGACCCCGACGCCCGTGTGATGGACAAAGACCGATTCCGCCGCGACTTGGGTTCAGTGGAAACAGCTTACCAGCAAGTTCTCCAGCGGGTTCTGGCTCAGAAACTCTAGAGGCATTAGCAATGCGCTACAATTGCACAGTTTGTCACCGAAGGCAAAAAGTAGAAAGTAGAATATTCTGCCTGTATTAGCTTTGGAAATAAAATTATTCCATTCTGTATTTTTCTATCCTTCTGCCTTTTGACTTCTGACGAATGCCTTCTGCCTTCTGCCTTCGGATGATTAATGTGGTGTGTGGATTCCAAAAAAGTGAACAAAAATGCGCTTATCTGCTGTATTGGTGGCAGTTTTTACTGTCTCAGCAACATTCGGGTTATCAAATTCTGCAAGCGGCCAAACATCCTACTCTGAATCAGCAGAGAAGGTGTCGGCCGCCGTTCCTCCCGCCCAGGCGATCGCATCGCCAGAGCTCAACCTTGGAGAATTAACTGAAAATCCTCCTCAAAAACAGGTTTTGGTTAAAGCCAGTAAAATAGAAGCCCTCAAAATAGTTGCTGCGGCCGAGAAGATGGGAGAAAACGATCGCGATCGCCCAAACCGACTCACAGAACCATCGTCCCCCGTTACGACTCCCAGCTTTGAACTCAAACCCGATGTAGAATCCGATCGCGGACTCGCGTCTAGCAGCCCAAATCAAGGGCCAGACGCTCTCCAGTCTGACAGCCCAGTCCCCCCCTCGTCAGCCGCTGTTTCGCCAGCCTCAGTCGCAGTAGACCAGGGGAAACAAGACGAATCGGGGGCGACTCAAAACGCCCAAACTCCAACTAGACCGGCTCCAACTAGACCGGCTCCAACTAGACCGGCCCCTGCAACACCTCCCGCTAACACCCAGCCCTCATTGCCCTCTGCCCCGACACCGCAGCCCAGACAAAGCCCCGCACCCACGCCTGCGGCCCTTCCGCAAGTCCTAGTGGCAGAAGTTAAAGTCAGCGGGGTGACGGGAGACCTGGAAAGTGAGATTTACCGAGTCATCAGTACCCAACCGGGACGCACGACTAACCGCACCCAACTGCAACAAGACATTAATGCTATTTTTGCTACGGGCTTTTTCAGAAATGTGCGGGCAGTACCGGAAGACACCCCTTTGGGCGTGCGGGTGACTTTTATCGTGCAGGCAAATCCAGTGCTGCGGGGAGTCCAAATCACCGGCCAGCAAGTGCTCCCCCAAAGCGTCATTGACGACAGCTTCCGCGAACAGTACGGCAAAATTCTCAACCTCCGCCGCTTTGAGGAGGGTGTACAAAAAATTAATAAGTGGTATCAAGATAACGGCTTTGTTTTAGGCCAAATAACTGAGACCCCACAAGTAGCCGACGACGGGAAAGTAACACTCCTAGTGGCAGAAGGCCAAATCGAATCGGTCGATATCCGCTTCCTGAACAAGGAGGGAGAAGCAACGGATGCCACCGGTCAGCCCATTGGTGGCAATACTCGCCGCTTTGTGATCACCCGCGAAGTAGAACTCAAGCCCGGAGACATATTCAACCGCACGAAAGCGGAAAGGGATTTGAGGCGGGTTTTTGGTTTGGGGATTTTTGAAGACGTGCGACTTGCTCTGGAACCGGGAACG
>DMYK01000423.1:7858-9667 GCA_003483675.1 Microcoleaceae cyanobacterium UBA11344 | reverse complement strand
GGTTCTCTGGCGGCGGGTGCGGGTTTGAGTTCCGCTACGGGTTTGTTCGGTACGGTGAGTTACCAGCAGCAAAACTTGGGGGGCAGAAACCAGAAGTTGGGCGCTGAGGTGCAAATCGGGGAACGCCAAAATCTGTTTGACTTGAGTTTTACAGATCCTTGGATTGCGGGCGATCCTTACCGGACTTCTTATACGGTTAATGCGTTTAGAAGACAATCGATCAGTGTGATTTTTGACGGTGGCGATCGCGAAGTCTTCCTACCCAATGGCGATCGACCCCGCATCATCCGCACCGGTGGCGGCATCAATTTTACTCGTCCCCTGTCACGCAATCCTTTTGCCGATTCTGAGTGGACGGCTTCTGTCGGCTTGCAGTACCAGCGGATTTCAATTACCGATCGCAAAATCCGACGCGAATCCAAAGACGAACTCGGCAACCTGTTGAGTTTTAGCAATTCCGGTTCCGACGACTTGACAACCTTCCAAGCAGGTGCTGTGCGCGATCGACGCAACGACCCCCTGCGGCCCACCAGCGGTTCCCTGCTCAGGTTTGGCGTCGAACAGTCGATTCCTGTAGGTTCCGGCAGCATCCTAATGAACCGCCTGCGGGCCAGCTACAGCTTTTACCTCCCAGTCAAGTACACCAACTTTACCACCGGCCCTCAAACCTTGGCATTCAGTGTTAAAGCCGGCACCATCTTCGGAGATTTGCCTCCCTACGAAGCTTTTGCCTTGGGTGGCGCTAACTCCGTCCGGGGATACAACGAAGGCGACATGGGAACAGGCCGCAGTTTCCTAGAAGGCAGCGTAGAGTACCGTTTCCCGATTATTTCATTTATCGGCGGAGCGCTATTTGTGGACGCAGGTACTGACTTTGGCACGGGGAAAGATGTCCCCGGCGATCCCGCCGGTATCAGGAAAAAGCCCGGTAGCGGTTATGGTTACGGCCTCGGCGTGCGGATTCAATCTCCGTTAGGGCCGATCCGAATCGATTACGGTATCAACGACAGTGGTGGCAATCAGATTCACTTTGGGATTGGGGAAAGATTCTAATTAGGGAATAGGGCATCGGGCATCGGGCATCGGGAATGGGGCATTGAACTGGTTCCCCGGCTCTGCCTGGGAACCGATGTCTAGAGGCTCTGCCTCGCTTGGCTAGGGGACTCTGACGCTCTTGCGGTTGCTAGAATCGTAGAGTACGCATTACCACCAGCCCAAGATGAGTCCATTTTTTCCGATATTGCAATTTACTCAAATGCTGTTAGCAGAAACTAGCTCTTGTCATACTGTCGGACCGTTGGAGTTGATCGCGATCATTGCTCTAATAGGGGGACTTTTAACCTTTGCTGCTACAGCTAGTGTGCCATCTATGTCAATTATGATACCCGCCGCAGTAGTAAAGGTTATAGCAGGTCTTGCAATTGGAGCTAGCATCACCTCGATAATAGTGCCATTCCAGTCACTTTTAGATATCGCGGCTGTGGTGGCTGTAGTCGAGGGCATTAAGCACATCTTAGGATGTGGTTAAGGAGTTAACTACGGTTAATACCAATTTTTTATGAAGCTGCATAGAATTCGATCCCCCCTAACCCCCCTTAAGAAGGGGGGGACAAGAGTCCAATCAAAGTCCCCCTTCTTAAGGGGGATTTAGGGGGATCGGAATATGTGCAACGACCCATTAAATTGGTATAACTTCCTTCTTCCTTCTTCCTTCTTCCAAATGACTATTCACACCCTAAAATCTGAATTTGAACTGTCGGGAATCGGTTTGCACAGTGGCAAACAGACTCGTGTCCGAGTGTTGCCCGC
>DMYK01000423.1:0-7803 GCA_003483675.1 Microcoleaceae cyanobacterium UBA11344 | reverse complement strand
GCGGTTTGTCAGACTGCCCTTTCGACGGAATTGGTGGGTGCGGCAGATGCTCAAATCCGCACTGTAGAGCATCTCTTAGCGGCTTTGGCTGGCATGGGAGCGGATAATGCTCGAATTGAGGTTGATGGCCCGGAAGTGCCTCTAATGGACGGTTCTGCCCTGGTTTGGGTGGAGGCGATCGCCCGTGTGGGATTAGTCGCCCAAGAATTGGTACACCCAGCAGAAAACGGGCTAAATTCCCCGGTTCTCAATCCCGTTTGGGTGCGTCACGGTGATGCTTTTGTGGCCGCTTTACCTGCTGCGGAAACTCGGTTTAGCTACGGAATTGATTTTGATGAACCCGCGATCGGCAATCAATGGTACAGTTGGTCGCCAGAGGCAGAAAGTTTTGCCAGTGCGATCGCCCCGGCTCGGACTTTTGGACTTGCCCGTCAAGTTGACCAATTGCGACAAGCAGGTTTGATCAAAGGTGGTAGCCTAGATAACGCCTTAGTTTGCGATCGCTCCGGCTGGCTCAACCCGCCCTTGAGATTTGCTAATGAACCAGTGCGCCATAAAATCCTAGACTTAGTAGGCGACCTCAGCCTGCTAGGAACTTGGCCAAAAGCTCACTACGTGGCTTACAAAGCCAGTCACAACCTCCATGTCCAACTGGGCTTAGCCCTGAATTCGCAAGCTCTAGCAACGCTAGAGACAAGTTAGAAAAAAACAGGTGATCCGTTAAGATTGCAGTCCACAAGTGGACTTTAGCTATTAGCAAGCGGTTTAAACCCCTTGGGGGCTGTAGGGTTCACCAGATTCACAATCCAACACGCGATTCCTCGCGTTTTTACCACACTCAAAAATATTCAAGAAATGTCCACGCTGACTGAAGTTAACACCATCAATACTGCTGATTCTGAATCCGTTAAAACCGAGAACGGTCAGGATTATTCAATCGTTAAATCCACTTTGACTGTGGAAGAAATTCAGAAATTATTACCTCACCGCTATCCTTTTGCACTGGTAGACAAAATTATTAATTATGTGCCAGGAGTGCGGGCGGTAGGAATTAAAAATGTGACTTTCAACGAACCACATTTTCAAGGGCATTTTCCAGGAAGGCCGATTATGCCTGGAGTATTGATTGTAGAAGCGATGGCTCAAGTTGGTGGTATTGTTCTCAGTCAATTGCCGGATATAGACAAAGGATTGTGGATGTTTGCTGGGATTGATAAAGTTAAGTTCCGCCGTCCGGTTGTACCAGGAGATCAGTTGCTGATGACTGTAGAATTGCTGTGGGTAAAACGCCGCCGCTTCGGAAAAATACAGGCTCGCGCTGAAGTTAACGGCCAAAAAGCTTGTGAAGGGGAATTGATGTTTTCGATGGTAGATTAAATTGGGAATTGGTTATTTGTTATTGGTTATTTGTTATTTGGGAATTTCTCTCTATTCCTTATGACAACAGACAACAGTTAACAGACAACAGACAACAGACAACAGACAACAGACAGCTAAAAACTGACAAATGCTTACTTTGATTCACCCAACCGCTGTGATTCATCCCCGCGCTGAACTTCACTCGACTGTAGAAGTGGGAGCTTATGCTGTAATTGGGGAAAGAGTTAAAATCGGGCCACAAACTAAGATTGGTGCTCATGCAATTATTGATGGGCTAACAGAAATAGGCGCTCGCAATCAAATTTTTCCCGGTGCGGCTATTGGTTTGGAACCTCAAGATTTAAAGTATCAGGGTTCTCTAACTAGGGTGAATATTGGCGACGATAATTTGATTCGGGAATATGTGACAATTAATCGGGCTACTCAACCGGGGGAAAGCACGACGATCGGCAATCATAATTTATTGATGGCTTATGTTCATGTGGGTCACAATTGTTCGATCGCCGATCAAGTAATTATTGCTAATGCTGTGGCTTTGGCCGGACACGTTAAAATTGAGTCTCAGGCTCGATTGAGCGGTGTTTTGGGGGTTCACCAGTTTGTGCATATCGGCCGCTTGTCTATGGTGGGCGGCTTGAGCAGAATCGATCGAGATGTCCCTCCTTATATGTTAGTCGAGGGCAATCCTTCCAGAGTGCGATCGCTCAACAAAATCGGTCTGCAACGCGCTGGTTTGACAGAAGAAGATTTAGGAGTTTTGAAGAAAACTTTTCGGATTTTATATCGATCGGGCTACACCCTAAATCAAGCTTTGGAACAGTTGGATTTATTGCCGGAAAATCACCACTTGCAGCACCTGCGGACATTTGTACAAGAGTCTGTCACTAAACCTCGACGCGGTTTGATTCCTGGGAAAAAGTGAATGAGGTTTATATTACTTCTTTCGGGTCTGAAGAATTAGGATTATTGAACCGCGAAGACGCGAAGGACACGAAGGAAGAAGTAGAAGAAGAAAAAGAAAAGAAGGAAGCTGTAGGGTGCTTCATTTTTAAGCCTTTACCCAGCTCAAACAGTTTTTTTCTGACGCACTTTACCGAGGATATCGAGGAGTTTATGAAAATTTTTATTAGCACTGGTGAGGTTTCTGGCGATTTGCAAGGGGCTTTGTTAGTTACTGCCCTAAAACGTCAAGCTGTTGCCGCTGGTTTAGAGTTAGAAATTGTCGGATTGGGCGGCCGGCGGATGGCTGAAGCTGGTGCTACTATTTTAGGCGATACTGTGGGCATTGGTTCGGTGGGAATTATAGAATCACTGCCGTATATTTGGCCAACTATAAAAGTTCAGCAAAAAGCCAAACAATACTTGAAAAAATTCCCTCCCGATGCGGTTGTATTGATTGATTATTTAACTCCAAATCTTGGTATTGGTACCTACATCCGCCGCTGTTTACCTTCGCTACCTGTGCTTTGGTTCATTGCTCCTCAAGAGTGGGTTTGGTCGTTTTCTCCTCGCAATACTTCTCTAATTGTCCATATTTGCGATCGCATATTAGCAATTTTTCCCGAAGAAGCTCGTTATTTTGAAAAAAAAGGCGCTCAAGTCAGTTGGGTTGGTCATCCATTGGTGGATAGAATGCAGTCTGCGCCTAGCCGCGAAGTTGCCCGCAAAACTTTGGGAATTGCGCCGGAACAGGTGTCTATCGCTCTAATTCCCGCCTCTAGACGCCAAGAACTGTCCTACCTGATGCCGGTTATATTTGAGGCTGCTCAAATTATTCAAGCTAAATTGCCTCAAGTTCATTTCTGGATTCCGCTTGCTCTGGAAGCATACCGCAGCGCGATCGAACGGGCGATCGAGCATTATGGCTTGCGGGCTACCCTTTTAGACAATCAAACCCTGGAAATCTTAGCTGCTGCCGATCTCGCTATTACTAAATCTGGTACTGTTAATTTGGAGATAGCTTTGCTGGATGTTCCGCAAGTTGTCGTCTACCGTGTCAGTCCAATTACAGCTTGGATTGCCCGCCATATCCTCAATTTTTCGATTCCTTTTATGTCCCCGCCTAATTTGGTGCAAATGAAGTCGATCATACCGGAGTTGTTGCAAGATGAAGCGACTGCGGCAAATATAGTTTCCCACGCCGTAGAATTGCTGCAAAATGCCGATCGACGGCAGCAAACTTTAGCTGGTTATCGGGAAATGCGGGAACATTTGGGAGAAGTGGGCGTCTGCGATCGCGCGGCTTCAGAAATCATGAAATATCTCAAATTAAACGTAGCAAATTAAAATAAATTTGGTTATATAAGGTTATGTCAAGCAATCGGAAAAAGCGACCGATCGCTGTTGATTTATTTGCTGGTGCCGGCGGCATGACTCTGGGCTTTGAACAAGCAGGTTTTGATGTACTTGCTTCTGTTGAAATTGACCCAATTCACTGCGCTACCCACGAGTTTAATTTCCCGCTATGCTCTATTTTGTGTAAAGATGTGGCACTGCTTACCGGCTCGGAAATTCGGAAAAATTCGGCGATCGGCAGGCGCGAAATAGACGTAGTAATCAGCGGTTCGCCCTGTCAAGGATTTTCAATGATGGGCAAGCGCGATGTGGATGACCCGCGAAATTCTCTGATTTTTCACTTTCAGCGCTTGGTTTTGGAACTAAAACCCAAGTTTTTTGTAATGGAAAATGTGCCGGGAATTACAGCAGGAGAACATAAACAATTACTCAATATTTTAATTAGCTCTTTTCTAGAAGCCGGCTATCAAGTAGAAGAAAAATATCAGGTTCTCAACGCCGCTCACTACGGAGTACCCCAAGCTCGGAAAAGATTATTTCTCATCGGATGCAAGAAAAAATATGAGTTGCCAAAATACCCTCAGCCCATTACTTTCTTACCCAGAGCGAAGGCAAAAACTAAAATTTTAAAACGCCCTAAAAAAGCTCCTAATTTACCTGCGGTCCCGACAGTTTGGGATGCAATTGGAGATTTGCCAGAAGTGGAAAACTATAGCGAGTTATTGTACGGAGATTCGATAATTGCCTTGTACGGAAAGTCCAGCAGTTACGCCAGTATCCTGCGCCAAATTGACTACTTGGATGATGATTATTCTTACGATCGAGAATTCGATCGACGCATCCTCTCCTCAAGTTGGCGAACCCAACACTCCCCCGAATGTATGGCAAGGTTTGCTGCTACTCCACAGGGCGAAAAGGAGCCGATCAGTCGTTTTTACAAGCTGCATCCTGAAGGAGTTTGCAACACTCTCAGAGCCGGAACTGACAGGGGTAGAGGCGCTTTTACTTCTCCCAGACCAATTCACCCGCAAACACCTCGCTGCATCACTGTCAGGGAAGCTGCGCGGCTGCATTCTTACCCCGATTGGTTCAGATTTCACCGCACAAAATGGCATGGATTTCGACAAGTTGGAAATTCTGTGCCGCCGCTATTGGCGAAAGCTGTGGGTAGCGAGATTATTCGTGCTTTGGGTGTGGAAGCAATCAAGCCTAGTCTCAAACTGCAACGGGGAGATGAATTGTTACTTAAAATGAATTGGTCGGAAGCCGATCGATATTATCAAGACTTGACAAAGGTTTTGTAGGGGTGATCTCAATTCCGGGCAATGCTCAGCGCGATCGGACAATCATTTTTTGACTAGAACAATTCGCGTGCTCAAGTAAGCGCGGGCCGGCCTACCCTGTATCATTTGGCACAGGTCGATGACTGGTACTGTCCCCTACATAAAATAGCAACATCAACATATACCATAGGAGATTTAAGATTCGAGATTCAAGAATTATCAAAGCCTGACGGCCAAACATTTTGAGAAATTTCACTTAGTTTTGCAACAATTACCAGTCTTTGGGAATTCTAAAGCTATCTTGTAAAAAGTGTATTTCAGGAGGATCTACTACGATGGGTTGGTTTCAAAGACTATTCGGACTCGAAAAGCCTGAACCCCAGGCACAAGCGATGGCACAAGTAGTGCAGCAGGCGGCGGAGTCGCAATCAATTGCTCCTGCGAAGGTGGGCCCTGACGGTAATTTTGATGAAAGCGGGCTGGCGAAGCGCGTTGCTTTGGCTTTTGACGGCGATTCAGAAGTTGCTGATATTGAAACTGTCTGGGTGGCTCAGCTCAGCGGTACTGTGGTTCTCAAGGGCCAGGTTCCCAGCCAGGAAATTCTCGACAAGTTGGTGGCGATCGCCTCTGCTGAAGAGGGCGCAACTGGCGTGCAAACCGATCAGGTGACTGTCGGCTAGTTGCTGGGGAGCGTGGGAGTCCCTCACCCAACTCGTTTGGAGTGCAACTCTCATCGGTACTCGTGGGACTTCTACCCTCAGCTTCACCCTTTAAACCCGCTCTGGCGGGTTTTTTTTTTACTGCCCTCTCCCCCTCTAAATATTAATTTTTTTTAACTTCCCTGGTTATTTAAACAAATGGTAAAATATAATACAGAAACTAAAACGTTTTTACCAGGCAAAATCTTGCCTGACCAGACTACCATTTTTAGATCCATATCAGGAGCAAAAAATATGAGACTCTCTTATCGCGGTTCTAACTACGACTACGACATTCCCACAGTCGATATGATCGAAGGCGAAGTCGCGGGCAAATATCGGGGTCACAACTGGAACTATCGTTATCCCAGACACCTTCGGGGGTCTCAACAAGCCCAAGATTGGCAGCAACGCGATCGCGATCGGCTTAAGCACACCAACCGATCTCCAAAAGCCGATGAGGATGTAGCAGCGGTGAGATCAGCTCTAACAGTTGAGGATATAGTGAAAGTCCACCGGGCCAATATCTGCAATATTCTCGATCGCCGACTGCAAGCCGCCAAAGCCAGAGGCGATGAAAGACTGCTGCGCTTGCTAGAAATAGAGTCAAAACAGATGGTCTACTGAACCGAATAAAAAATCTACAATTGTATAGTAGAAGCAAGCAGTTCGACAACCGATTCGCTCCAGGGATGTAACGCCGGGAAGGAAGACCGAAGTTGGAAGAAGCAGGAAGGAAGATGCAATAAAAAACAGAATACCCAGAGCCCCGACTTCCCAAAGAAGTCGGGTAGCGGAAATGTACGAAATGTACGAAATGTCAGAAAAATCGCGATCGTCTGAAAACATCCAGCATTTCTGGTTTTCGGACATTTCATTTTCATCTATAATATTCTGAGTATAAAAAATCTTAGTCTTCAGCAATCATCTATGAATAGGGATTATTCGCGGTTTGATTCCCTCACCAGCATCCTAGCAGGGACAGTAACGGTAGCAGGAATAGTCATCTTTGCAGCAGCACCCGTTTTCGCAAAAACTCCCCAAGAAATTGCTAAATTAGCTGAATCTGTCACAGTTCAAATTAATGGAAAAACTGGTAGCGGGACTGGATTTATCATTGCCAAACAAGGCACGACTTACACGGTTTTGACAGCTAAACACGTTGTTGCAGATACTAATTCTACCTATATGATTCGCAGTTATACGGGAAAAGACCATCAAGTAACAAATGTTGTTCGCTTGCGAAAAAATGAAAATGATGCAGATTTAGCAGTCGTAACATTTAACAGTACAGAATCTTATCCTGTTGTAACTTTAGGCGATTCCCAACAAGCTACTGTTGCAACAGAAATTTTTGTATTTGGCTATCCAGGTGTTCCCGCTAGCAGAAACTACCAAAAAGAGCGCAATTTTGAGTTTTCACCAGGCTTCGTTACTAGCCGGATTTCAAATCATCCCCAAGGCTATAATTTGCGCTACAATGCTGTTACGAAAGGGGGCATGAGCGGAGGGCCTGTATTTGATAGAGAAGGGCGTGTAGTTGGGATTCACGGAGAAGGCGATCTCGATTACGATAGTGTCGCAGATACCGATAAAAAAGTTATCACAGGTTCAGCCATTACTAAAACAGGATTTAATTCCGCAATTCCTATCAATACTTTTATAGCTAAATTGTCGGAGACAGGTTTAAATCGTTCTGCTCTTTTGGTGAATACTTCCACCGCCACTAATGCACCTCTGAAACTGAACAATCCGCAAGATGCTAAGACTTATTATGTTCGAGGTTTAAGTCGGTTTGACAAGGGAGATTTATCAGGTGCTGTGGCGGATTTTAACCAAGCGATTCAAACTCAATCCGATTATCCAGAAGCTTATTTCTATCGGGGACTGGCTTATTTTGATTTGAGACAAATGCCAAAAAGTATCGCTGATTATAGCAAAGCGATCGCCCTAAATGCCAGTTATGTCGATGCTTACTACAATCGGGGGCTGGTTTTGTCGGCATTGGGAGATAAACCAGGGGCGATCGCCGATTATACTCAAGTCATCCGCCTGGATAGAAACTTTGCCGCAGCTTACAACAACCGAGGATTGGCGCTTTCAGACTTAGGCGATCAAAAAGGGGCGATCGACGATTTCAATCAAGC
>DMYK01000309.1 GCA_003483675.1 Microcoleaceae cyanobacterium UBA11344 | reverse complement strand
CGGGCGGGACGCCCATCCCACAAGAACCATCAAATTATAAGTTATTTAATTCTCATTCCAAAGTTGAGTGAATCCTAACCTGCTTTTGCGAAAGAACGAACGGTTAAGATTTCATCAGGGCGTAGAACTTCTACAGTAGAGATTGGGACGGCAATCACTGTCAGAGACTCACCAACAGCATTAAATACTTCCAACAGACAGCCCTCTTCACCACCACTAGGATGAGAAACAAAATCAACCAGTGTTGCAATATCTCCTGCTCTGAGTTGATATTCTGGTAAGTCACGGGTTAAAGCAACTTCCTGATATAGCTCTAGGGTCATGTCAATTCTCCTTAAGAGGTTTGAGGGTCACGAACTGAAATTTTCCATCAATCCGTCGTTGTAGCCAAATTGTAACAACAAATAGGTTTATGCCATTTGTACCAACGAGTTCTCCTACAACTTGATAAAAGACTCCATACTCGTTGTTCCTGTCTTCAACAGCCTCACCTACTCCCACAACTGACTGGATGGCTGCTCTGAGTGCTTCTGGGTTTTCTGAGGTAAATCCAGCCCGTGCCAATAATTTTGACTTATCATTTCTGGCTTTCTGCACAAGTAGGTAGCCGGTTATCTTGTCGTCTGGGATGAGCGCATCTTCTGGAATCTTCACCCTGAAACCTCTCCATCCTTTTTATTTTGATTGTGCCATACAGAAGCCCAAGAGTTTGTATCGTTCTGGATTACCGCAGTTTTTTCGTGAAAGTCGATCGCACATATGGCCTTTTTGGCGACTGAGGAGATTTTAGACCAGCGCGAGGTCAGAGATAGGGTGGGTGGTGCGATCGAACGCACAAATGATATAAAACTGACTAATTTAACAGAGATTAATACTGAGTCAGTGCAATTTTTGTAAAAAAGGGCGATCGCACTTTCATCAAGGTATTGAAAAAAGGGCGATCGCTCTTCAATTTTATTGCCACCAACAGCTAAAAAGTTCCACTGACTCTTTTTAACCATTCATTGCCATTGGGTGTTTTTCCAGTCACACCGAATTCATCTGTTATGCGAGTAGTATCAGTCATGAAAGTACCATCTGGCTTGAGCCTGATGCGGTAAAATTTTCTAGACTCTTCGCGCCATAGATTGGCATTTGGTGTCGTTCCTGTGGCACCAAATTGATCGGTTACAGGAGTCTTTGATTGAGCATTAGCTGGCAAAGATATACTCAATATTCAGAGCGCGAGACTACCAACAAAAACTTGATACTTCATAAGATTGCGAATTCCTTTCTCAAGATATTGACAAACAGACTTTGACTGGTTGGACATCTGTACTGGGGCGATCGATGATTATTTGAGCTTTACAAGATAATCTTGAGTAATACTATTTTATCTGGTGGAGCTTTGTCAACAAAATTTATAGGATTTTCTTGTAAATACACGATTATCCGATATTCAGACATGGCATTTTCCCTTGGGCAGCGTCTCCGCGCCACCCGTGAACTCCTTGGCATGACTATTGAATCCCGCCGCATGAAAGATGTGCAAAGAAAGAGAGACAAATTAATACTACTGCATAATGGTTTGCCAAAAATATGCGATCGCCCTCAATCCAAATCTCGAAATATGCGATCGCCCTTAATTCAAATTTTATTAAAAGTTTGATCGGCAAAAACGCTATCGAAATCCCCTCGCACACCCCTCAAGTCCGCTACTGAATAATCATGCTGTCTCGACTTATGAATCCTCTTCTTGCCTTAACTCTTCCAGTTCAGTGAGTAGGTTTGCTAGTGGTATACTGAACTCAGGAAACTGGACCAATTCGCCTGTTGTCATCTCTTCTATTTCCATTGGTGCTTCAAAAGAGTTAACTTTAAATCTCAGCTCCTCCCAATTTTTTCCATATCTACTTTTGAAGTGAGTGGCTACACCATATTTTGGCTGAGTAAACGATTCCTGTAGCTGACAAACATCGGTTTTTATACTGTCTGCATATATTTTGTTGAGTATGCTAGTTCCATCAGTTGTGATTCCTCCTCCCATAGACCCCAAGACGGGACCATCAGGAATTTGAAGGATAGGATTTATACCAGCTTTCCGAAAACTATCAATATCATTATCAGACCAATTAGAATCTATCTCAGTAACACGGTTTAAAGTGTGTGGAGCGAGAATTTCCGCCCAATTATCTTGGACAATTCTCAGTAAGTTTTGATTGGTAAATCCTCCACGATGTGGATGGATATCGATTAAATACATCGTTGCCGTGTTGGAATCTGCAATAGCAAATAAGAGATCGCCTGTTCGTTTAACAAATTCGTTATGATTTGAATTAGAGTTAGTGCCTAAATGGAAGTGAAAGACTTCCCAATCGTAAAACATAAGGTCTTTGTAGTCTGGATCATCGCTCTTTTTACTAAGATGAGGTTTTAAGTTTTGCCCAGACTCAGCTTTCTTGATGAATTGCTCCAAACCTAATCTAATCTCCGGCAGAAGAGATTTTCTTGCCAACTCGTTAGACTGCATCACAGTCCATTCAATAATTGGTGGTACTCTCCGCGCCAAGTTAAGAGATCGTATCAAAAGGGTCTCAATATCTTCTTCTGGTGTTGGAGGATGCCCTAGCCTGGAAAGTTTTTGGGTAATCACTTCATGAAGATCAGAAATAAAATTTATATGTGCCACTCTATCCTATCTCCTATAATATTCTCGACCCAACTAAGCATTAACCTACAAATGCAGACTCAACAACTGAGATAACCCCAAACTACCACATATTTTGTATCCAGTCAAGTTATCGCCAATAAAATTATCAAAACTTTCTCGCTCCCACATCGCATAGACCAAATAGCCTTTGCAACCAACACTTACTGTAGCAAATAAACAACTATCTTCGCTTATTTTTAAGTTTATCAGAGGAGCAAGCTCAGGTTTATTGTACACGATCGCAGGTGGTGATACACGGGTTTTGATCTATTCTACCTGTTTATCTTGCACTTTACTCTCGATCGCGCGATCGCGTAACCCAAGCCAATTAACACGCGATCGATATATTCAGCAAGCCTTGTTTATGCAAGTTCGTAACATATTCTAACAACAAAAAAACCGGGCGGGCACGGGGGCACCGCCCCTACACCGTCCGGGTTTCTCAATAAGTGAAAACTACACTAAACTCAAGTTGTCTTCTTCTTAGTCGCCGTCGCAGTCGCCGCCTTCTTAGTAGTGGTTTTCTTCGCCGCAGTCGTCTTCTTAGCAGTCGTTTTCTTCGCCGCAGTCTTCTCAGTTGCAGTTTCCGATTTCGCCGCAGTTGTCTTCGTTGACTTCTTCGACTTGCTGCT
>DMYK01000169.1:13408-14452 GCA_003483675.1 Microcoleaceae cyanobacterium UBA11344 | reverse complement strand
ACCAAGACAGTCCACAGCGAAAAAGCTTGAGGAAAAACTATCTGAGGTCTAAATTTGAGTAAGTGACCGATTATACTCGGTGATACTGCAATAAAACCGCGATCGTACCCTGTTTCGATCTTTTCCGTCTCGACAAATTTAGTCTCTCCTACCAACTTAATTGCTGATGCTCCCGGTAGCGTCGGATCGAAACCAGACCAAACGCGACCAGTATAGAATACAGTATTTTTAAACACTTTCGTGAATTCTCTCAATACTGGCTGCCANNGCACCCAATTCTACTTCGGGCACCAGCCAAGCGACGCGCAATTCACCTTGATCAACCATCGCTCTCACCTTGCGTTTTGTTTTTAGTTAATCCTAGTTTGCTCAAAACTGAAAACCAAACTAACCTTCTGTAAGGTAGCAACCAATAAATCGGCCAGAATAAACCACCATGACGCTGAGCAAATACTTTCCATTCTTGCCAGGGTTGAAGGGTAGCATCTTGGAAAGTTAAACCTTTGGGTTGATTCATTTTTTGCAAGCCTTCACTCATATTAGCAGCAGCTACTTTTGTAGACTGCGGATTGGGCGAACAGGTTCCTTGATAGCCCGGAGCTATCCAAACTGTACAGCCTTTTTGTCTGGCGCGCAAGCCATATTCCCAGTCTGATAAATAATGAATGAAGGCTGGATCTAGATTGCCAACAAGTTGAACGACGCTGCGGGGAATTAGCACGCAGTTACCATTCATACTGTCACAAGATTGAGGTACTTTTGTAGGTTTGAGAAAGCGAAATTTAAAGGGAAGCAACGGGGTAATTTTAACTATACCGCCGTAAGTAAAATCACCAGTATCCGGGTCACAAGTAGAGCCGGCAACGATCGCCTTTTTTTCTCCCTTTTCCATTAACTGGCGGCTGGTTGTCAGCAGCGTATTTAAAGCCTCTGGATCAAGTACCGTATCGTCGTTGAGCCAGAGGTAGTAATCCGGCTCGTCTTTCATGGCTTCGGTGAAAGCTATCCGCATTCCTCCATTCCAAAATAAATTGCCATCTCCAT
>DMYK01000169.1:0-13374 GCA_003483675.1 Microcoleaceae cyanobacterium UBA11344 | reverse complement strand
GTGCTCCCGTCATCTACCAGATAAACGCTGAGTGCAATTTCACTTGTTAATGTTTGCTTAAACAGCGACTCTAGAGTGACCAACGTCTTTAACTTGCGGTTGTGACAAGTCATCAGGACTGCTATAGTGGTTTGCTCCATTTATCTAAAAGATTGGGCCCAGGAGTGAAAAATTGTCCTCGGACGATCGGCATGGGCGATCGAGTTCGAGTCCTATTCAATTATTAACTTAATTTGACCACCAGATCAAGAGATTGAAAAGAAAGTTTATTATTTGAGCAGCATCTAGATACCCGACTTATTTAAGAAAGCGAGTACCTAAGTCTTATGTTTTTTCAGTGTATTTACTTAGCTGCTTGCCAAACTTCTTCATAGAGTTTTTGATACTCGCGAGCTTGCACTTCTAGTGTAAACTTTGCTTCAACCTTCAGGCGAGCGCTGTGACAAAGCTGTTGGTGCCGATCGGGATCTTCTAAAACCCAAGCAATTCCTCGCGCTAAGTCTTCACTGTCATAAGGTTTAGCTAAATAGCCGTTTTGGTGGCGATCGACAATATCTTTTAATCCCGTCACATCAAAAGCCACCACAGGCGTGCCACAAGCCAAAGCTTCCGATGCCGTCTGGCCAAAAGCTTCGTACCGCGACGGTACAACCATCACATCAGCCGCCGCATAAACCTTTGCTAAACTTTCATCTTCCAACCGGCCGAGATAATGAATTTTGAAACCAACATCGATCGGATTTTCAGGCTCAGAAGAACCGAACACCAAAAGTTCAATTTTGTCCTGCCATCCCGACTTGCTGAGCCTTTGCAAAGCCGGAACTAGCAACGGAAAACCCTTCCACCTATCCTCCGTTCCCTGCATCGTCCCAAACAACACCAACTGTTTATTTTGAGGCAAATTCAAACTATCTCTCACCTGCGCGCGATCCAGCGGTTTATAAATTTCAGGATCGAGGCCATTAGCAATTACTTTAACTGGGTATTTTTCAAATAAAGAACTAGATTTCGCGCATTCAGCCAACCAATGACTCGGAGTTACCAAAGTCAGATTCAAATTTTGCCAAGCTTGAGCCTTGCGCTGCCAAATCCAACGAGAAATATCCCCATCCTTAGTGCTATGCAGTTGCGGACAAGCACCGCAAGCATCAAGATAGCGATCGCAATTTTCACTGTAATGACACCCACCCGTAAACGCCCACATATCATGCAGCGTCCAAACGATCGGTTTATTAAACTTGGCGAGGGTTTCAATCTGCATATAACCTTCACAAACCCAGTGCAAATTAATCACATCAGGATTTATTTTGACCACTTCATCCGCCAGGGAATCAGGAACCCATTGAGGCGAAAAAATTACCTGACCCAGTTTTGGATAAAGCTTTAACGGCAACCTATTTAATTTAGCTCTAATACCCTTAAATTTTTCGCCTAATTTCGTCGGCATCAACCGGACACTTTCATCATTACTAGACTTATAATTCACCAAAATTTCAGAATTTACCGCAATACTTTGCAAACCCTTATGCAGGCGATAAGTCGCCCTCGCCGCACCACCTTTAACATCGTAATTACTTACCAGCAAAACTTTCATTAAAACATCCTTAACTTACTCTTAGGACTAGAGATGCTCGCCGCAGAAACCGGGTTTCGACTTGGTTTCGACTACGCTCAACCACCGCGCTCAACCAGCAGGTTTTTGACCCCGCGTCCAGGACTGTTACATTTTCAAAAGTTGTTGAATTTTTCGCTGTACTTTCTTGACAAACTTAGGATCGTAGTCATATAAACTACTCTGAGTAAAGTGATCAGCTTGCGCGTCCCGAATCACAAACGGAGGATGTTTGAGAGGAAAGGCGATCGGTTCAACAGCCATATTATTATAAGGACTATTCAGGTCATCCGTGTGAGTCCCCCCCGTTCCGTGTCCAATATTTGCAGCCAAATTGACATTAGACAGAATATTCAAACCATTTTGAATAAAACTAGCAAACGTCCACTGAAAATCCCAAGTATTAAGAGTCTTTTCATAACACAATTCACAAGTTTTAGTCCAGATTCTAGCAGCATGAGCATCTCCCAATATATCCATCAAAAAATTGCCATCCCTCACTTCCGGCCACAACTTCATCTCCAAATCATAATGTTTCCAAGCTCTCCTCCAACTCGCCCAACTCCAGCAGTGAGTATAACGAGAAAAATAGTAACTATAATCCGTTCGCTGTTTTCCGAATTGCACATTTTGTCCAGATATCGACATAATTCTTTCATCGTATCGGTAGCGCTCTAACAACTCTTCAGCGAAATAGAAAAACGTATTGTCAGGTAAACAATCATCCTCAATAATAATCGCCTCTTCCACTATATCAAACACCCAATCTAGCCCGCTAGAAACGCGCTGGCGACATCCCAAATTGCGCTCGGCATAATTCCGCAAAACTTCGCATTCCCAATCCACCTGATCAATAATTGCACGAGCAGCAGCGCATTGCAACTCCTCTCCAGGTCTGTCTGGCCGCGGCCCGTCAGCAACTACTAACAGCTTGGGCGGTTTGGCCTGACGAATTGCCTCAAATACCCTCTGAGTTTCTTCAGGACGTTTGAAAATAATAAAAGCTACAGGGGTTTTTAATGATTTTTCTGACATTTACATACTCTACTTTTTTTATGGTTGTATACCAGTCTCGCTTCGTACAAGAACACTCTTAAGTATTTAATCTGCCTCCTGCAATCCTACTTCTACAAAAAGATTATTCTAATTATAGTCTTCAAATTGACTTAGGTATGATAGCACAGGTTAAATATACAATATTTTTGTTGCTTTTTGTGAAGTTTCTCAAAGTTATAGCCAGACAGTTAGGACATTTTGGAAGGCTGAATATATTGCTGTAACTGCATTTTCCTTCTGAATTCTGACTTCTGACTTCTGCTATCTCCATCAATCTTGTTTATTTCCTAGATAACAATTGACGTATTTCTTTGATAATACCTACCAGAAAAATAGCTTTCGTTTGCATCCAAAACATCTTTCTAGTTTCTGGATAAAATGCGTGAGCTACATAAGAAGCCGCCATTTGTGCAATCAGAGTCGCAATACTTGCTCCCAAACCACCATAGCGGGGAATTAAAATCAAATTTAATATAACATTGATCACTCCACCCACAGCAGTTGTAGCCGCTGAAAGACGCAACAACCCTTCCGTGACCAGCCATGTACTTCTGGCGATTCCCAAACAAACAAACAGCCCAGCCCAAATCAGGACTGCTAAAGATGGAGCAGCACCAAGATAGTTTTTTCCATAGAGAATAGTCACGATCGGCTCCGCCAACAGCATCACAGGAATTGCCACTGCGTATGATATTAAAGCCATTAAATATAAAAGTTTTTGCAGGCGATCTTTATAAACAGTTTCACTAATATCTTTAGCTTTAACAATCGACGGAAAAACCGAGCCAACTATCGCCATAGGCACAAAATACCATAGTCCAGAAACTTTGACGGCTGCTGCATACAGTCCTAATTCTTCAGCGCTACTAAGCTGTTTCATCATAATCTGATCGATCTGCATATAAATGAAGATCATGAAGTCCGACAAAATCATCGGCCAGCTTTGGTGGAGCATTTCCACAGCAAGCTTCCGGCTGAATCGCCACCTTAGTATTTTATTCCCATTCACTTGATAAACAATCACCGCTCCCAAAGCCCTCAAAGCAGACTCCGTGGCAATCACCCAGGAAAACGCTATCAGTGAAGCTCGGAGATTAATGAGCATAATTTTTACTAAACTCATAATCAAATAAGCGGCATTTGTAGACACAACAGTATATTTTGATTGGACTTGCGACTGAAACCAAAAATCGATCGTTTCAAAAGGCTGAAATAGGGTCAATAATGCTGCTACACCTACCAACAATTGAGTATAAGGTTCCGTAGGATTCAACAGAATCACTGTTCCCACAGTTAAGAACAAAGCTATCAAGCTACCGATGTTTTTTAAGACAAAAACTGTACCGAGAATTTCTTCCTTATTAGATGAATCCCTAGATAGATCGCGAATCACGATCGAATTCAACCCAAGGTTAGCAATGGGAGCAAATAGTCCCGCTGTCGCCATCGCGTAGTTGAGCAAGCCAAATCTCTCTGGTTGTAGGTAACGAGCGACCCAAAGCCCTACTAGCAGACCCATACCTAGCTGCAATATCTTGTCAGCAAACAGCCAAGTTGTGTTGGCAATCACCTTACGCAGTCCTGGGCTGAGTCGATCGATAAACGCAAAGAGCTTGTCAAATATCATAAATTTTCAATTCGTTACACAGTAGGTGATTTTTTTGAAAGATCTCTCTTTCCGTTCAAGTCTTTTCTGAAATGTCTAGGCTCAGGCGGACTGACATGACAATGTACCAAAACCAAATGCTGGTTGTTCCAAAAAGACCTGTTTCCGTAAGGTTTGTCATTAGTGTATAGGTCAAGATGAAAAGAGGCAAGCCAGCTTCGGGCAGTTGCGCGCGGGTTAAATACACCACTCCCTTCACAATATTGTTGAAAAATGACAACATAAATAATATCAATCCCCCCCAACCTAAATCGCAGGCTAAGTCTAAAAACCCATTGTGAGAATGGGGTGGGACAAATTGGCTTTTAACTACGATAATAGTGTGAGCAGGATTTTCTAAGCCGCGCCAAGATTGCCAAAAACCAGCAACTCCATACCCCAGCAGAGGCCGCTCATTAATTTGCTCTATGATTAGTGGCCAAAATTCCGTTCGCCCCGTCAACGTCATATCTTTTTTGAGACCACCGACAATGATCGCCTCCAGATTATTAATCACCACAATTGCTAGACCAATACTGATAATCAGGAAAAGTATAACTGAAACGACAGCCCACTGTACCGGCAATTTTTTGATGACGCTGAGATAAAACCAAAGACCTAATAAGATAATAACCAAGATTTTACTTGCCCCACTACATCCTTTTTGGACTGCCAAGGAAGCCAACAAACCGAACACAATCGCCAAACGGCGATTTTTCGGGGAGTAAAAGGCAAACAAAAACCACAAAACTGATGTTTGAGCCATGAAAAATGAAAACTGGTTCTTATGGCCCAATATTCCATTCCAGCACCCATCCTCACCAGCATTGGTTTTGAGCAGACTCCACAACATAACGAATAAGTTAACCGTGCGCCACCAAGGATATAGGTCTTGCCAACTATATTGCTTTCCTATGTAGATAGCAATAACTGTTGTTTCTAAAATCACTAAACCATTTTTTAAGCTAACATCAGTAGAATCTGACCACAACACCGAAAACGATATCATGAACAAAAGCAGCGCTAAAGACGGATCGCTACTCATAGTTATAAATAACGCTTTTAAATAATCTTTCAGCGTAGAACGCAGCCGGGGAGATAATATAAACAGGAAAGCACCATAGATTGCGATATATCCAACAACAGTGGGTGCAGTTGTCTCGCGGCCTGCCATCACAGCCGGGTGCAACTTGGTAAAAGGCATCACTCCTGCACCAGTCGCTCCTGAAATAGCAAACAGAAATATGCCAGCCAGAATCTTTTCTACATTGATTGCAAATTTTTTATCCCTAGCTACTGCTTGATACATCAACAGCAGTAAAATCACAGCTATCGCCACAAGAATTAGCAAAAATAAAGGCTCGCGCAGAATTTCTTTCATTTCTATTACTGACCTTAAATATTTCTCTTTATTTGGCTGTTTAGTAAAAATTAACTAAGAGCGGTTCTGTCTTTAAATATAGTCAACGTTTCTCAAAATTGCCAGAGCGATCGAGCCGGCGACTTAAGTATTTTCTGTTCTGATGAATGCTTTTTGCCTTCTGCCTTTTACTTAGAACCGATAGTTTGGCAGTTTTTTACCAACTAGGTTACGTTAAAGTAACTAATCAAATTACATTGTATATTGTGAACGCAAGTTTGCCCAGACAAATAATCCCAATACTGGCTGGTCTGAGCCTGTTAGCTATAACTGATGTAGCTTGCCCACAGCCGACCGCCCAACGGTCAACTCCACGGGCGATTCCCGCTCCTGTGAGAGTCAGCCCCTCGAACGCAACCGGTACTTACACTCTAGGAGGCGGAGACAACATCCGCGTCGATATTTTCGACTTGCCCCAATTTAGCGGCAGCTACCAGATTCCGGCTGGTGGCGTGATCCAGTTACCTCTCATTGGCAGTATCTCTATCCAAGGACTGACTCTAGAGGAAGCAAGTACGGCTATTTCCCAAGCCTACAAACCTATTCTCAAACGTCCCCAGGTTACACTCAGTCTGCAAGCGACGCGGGCTCTCAACGTCTGGATTTCAGGAGAAGTTAACCGCCCAGGCTCTTATACCATTCCCCTCAACTCAGGAGCAGGTAATGTCCCCTCCGTACAGTTTCCCACTTTAGTACAAGCTGTGGAAAAAGCTCAGGGCGTGACCCAAATCGCTGACATTCGGCGGGTCGAGCTGCGCCGACGAGCGGGCGGAGTTGGGAGAGTGCAAATCACGACCTTCGATTTGTGGCAATACTTACGGACAGGCAATGTGCCTGTGGATATTACCTTGCGGGATGGAGATGTCATTTTCGTACCCACTGCGACCGCAGTAAATCTAGCAGAAGCCCACCAAATTGCCATTTCTACCTTTGCCTCCCCCGCCAATCAAGCTCGCACAGTAGCAGTGGTAGGAGAAGTAGTCCGACCGGGGCGGTATGTGGTAGTCGGAGGAGATACCTTATCGGGCCAAAGCGTCCAAGGACTGCCAACTGTGACGCGAGCGATTCAGCTAGCTGGAGGTCTCAAGCCTCAAGCTGACATTCGCCAAGTTCTAGTGCGCCGCCCCACCAGTGCTGGTACTGAAAAAATCTTTACCGTTAACCTCTGGCAACTCTTGGAGAGCGGTGATGTCAATCAAGATACGATTTTGCAAGACGGAGATTCCATCGTCATTCTGACTGCGACGGAAATCAATCCGGCAGAAATATCTCAAATCGCGGACGCTAGCTTTTCTCCGGCTAAGATTCAAGTGAACGTGGTCGGAGAAATAGTTAGACCAGGAGTGGTGGAGGTGGCAAGCAACACCACGCTGAACCAAGCGTTGATGGCGGCAGGAGGATTTAACAGCACTAGAGCGAAAAAGACTTCTGTGGAACTGATCCGCCTCAATTTTGATGGCACTGTTTCTCGGCGGATGGTAGAAATTGATTTTGCTCAAGGAATCAATGAGCAGAACAACCCCCTCGTCCGAAGTAAAGATATCATTGTTGTCAGGCGCTCTGCTACAGCCGGAGTAATAGACACCGTTAATCTGATTTTAAATCCCACTGCTGCCATTCTGGCAGTACCCAGCACTGGCAATGCGCTCCTATCATTCCTGAACAACTTGGGACTGATCAGATTGCCTAAATAAAAATTGTTAGCGAGGGTTGATTAACAGTAGGAGTAACCAAAAAATATGAGCACAGGATATAATTTCCAGCCAACGGTCTCGAAGCGCGATGGAGTTCAGCCTCAACCAGCGCCCGGTATCTCTCTAGGGAATACCGAAACTAGCGATGAGCAACAGCCTTTGGATTTGGGCTGGCTGTTTGCCGTAGTGCAAAGAAGAATGGGGATTATGATGGCGATCGCACTGTTGCTGGGCGGAATTTCTGGATCGCTGGTACTGTGGAAAACGAAGAAAATTACCAAGTTATATCAAGGCGGGTTCCAGGTTTTAGTAGAGCCAATCACGGCTGAAGGTCGATTGTCTCAATTGTTGATCCAGTCTCAGAGTGCTAATTTTAGTGCTGATGAAGTTAACAAAGTCGGTTCCTCTGTCGAAGACAGCAGTATGGTAGATTATCCGACTCTGTTGCGAGTTCTCAAGAGCCCCAAACTTTTGGCACCTCTGGTCAAGAAGTTGGAAACGCAGTATGAAGACGTTACCTACACAAAGCTCAATGCTCAGTTAAAAATTAACCGCATCACCTATGCCAAAGATGGGAAAGAAGCTGGTACGAAAATTATAGAGTTCACTTACCAGGATAAGGACTCGGCTAAAATTAAGTTTGTCCTCAATACGGCTTCTAAATACTATTTAGAATACAGCCGCCAAGAGCGCCTGAAGCAGACGACAAGGGGTATGGCGTACATTGACAGCCAGCTTCCAGCGCTGCGGATGCGAGTAGATAAACTCCAGCGGCAACTGCAATTGCTACGGCAGCAGGCTAACCTGAGTTTGCCAGATCAGACCAGTAGAAGCTTCGCAGACCAATCGAGCGCTATTGGCTCTCAGCAAATCTCTCTCGCAGCGCAACTTGCTGAAACGAGAAAGTTGTACAAAAATCTTAAAGAGCAGCTAAGTCAAGGAAATACATCCGGAGTAGTGGCGATCAACCCTAAAATGTACGAAACATTGATAGGTCAGCTCCAGACGCTAGAAACTCAACTGGCAGTTAGTTCAACCCAATATCGCGAAGACAGTCCGCCCATGCAGTCTTTGCGAGAAAAGCAGAAAAATATGCGTCGCCTGTTGGAGAAAGAAGCTCAATCAACCCTCCATACTGTGGCTGGCCAAGTCCAGCAGCTAGAAGCTCGAGAGCGAAGCCTGAAGACAAGTGAAAATAATCTGAATAAAACCATCAGAGACTTGCCTTCGGTCTTGCGACAGTATGGCGATTTAGAGCGAGAGTTAGGGGTAGCGACAGAGAGCCTGAAGGTGTTTTTATCTAAACGAGAAACGCTGAAACTAGGTGTGGGTCAGCAGGATACGCCGTGGACGATTATCAATGAACCCTCGATCATGAATGATGAATTTGGCAAACCTTTATCGGTGACAGTTACAAATAAGGGGAAAAATTTAGCGATCGCATTAGTGTTGAGCTTCCTGTTTGGTGTGGCAGTAGGTTTTCTTGTAGAGGTTCTCAACAAGGTTTTCCACAGCCCCGAAGAAGTGAAGTGGGGAACTAAACTGCCTGTCTTAGGTGTGGTGCCACGATCGCAAAAACTCAAGAAAATCATCAAAAAATCCAACCATCGCACACCAGCGGTGAAGAATGTTGCCGATGATCCAGCAAAGAGTCCGCAGTTACAGGCGGGGCGCAGCAAGTTTCGCGCCGATTTAGATTATTACTTTTTAGAAGCATTTGGCTCTCTTTATACAAATCTCCGCTTGCTAAGTCCAGGGATGTCGATGCGCTCCTTGGTGATCACTTCAGCGGTAAAAGATGATGGCAAGTCTACCATTGCTTTTTACCTGGCGAAGACGGCCGCGAGTGTTGGTCTGCGAGTGTTGCTGGTAGATGCAGATTTGCGCTTACCTCAACTTCACCTCCTGTTAGGCTTGCCCAACGTGCGCGGACTCAGCGATGTGATCGCCACAGACCTCAGCCTCAACGACGCGATCCAAAGATCGCCAGAAGAAGACAACCTGTTCGTGCTGACTGCTGGGCATAATCCCCATGACCCGATTAAACTGTTGTCATCCAAAAAAATGCTCTATCTCATGGAGCAATTTCAAACCTTTTTCGACTTGGTAATTTATGACAGTCCACCTCTTGTGGGGCTGGCAGACGCGCACATCCTTGCTGCTCAGACTGATGGCACGCTGCTGGTGGTGAAGATCGATCGCACCGACTCCTCTCTCGTCGCTAAAGCATTAGAAGGATTAAAAATTTCCGGTGCTTCTGTCTTGGGAACTGTTGTTAATGGGATTAAAGGCTCTAGACAAGCCTCGTCGCCTCGACCAATGGGTTTTGAGACTGTCTACAACAATCAACTCCCGGTTTTAGGTAATAAAACGCCAGATAGTCGTATCTGAGCTTGACAAAGAGTAGACAAGACAGACAAAACAGCTAAAGGCGTGGAGAGTTTTTTAAATTCTCCCCCGACAAGAGGCTCAATCGCCCCTGCCCCTGGCTGAGATCTCTTGCTAGCAGGGAAAAGGATACCGACAAGATCAGACTTTGACGCAAAAATGCTATTTTTGAGATAAAAGTGATAAACTAGCAAACATAGCTAGCTCTGTCAACCGAGATTTCGCGGATCTTTATTTCGTGTTAATTATTCAGAAAATGATTGGGAACTGAGCAAAAGTGGGTAAACTACTTTTAACAGAGCGCAATTTCAATCAGCCCAAGACACCCTTGATTGTGAATGTTTCAACCCAGAAACTTGGTAAGGACTATTCTATGAGTACAGTTATGGTTGTTGATGATAGCGTAACTCTGCGGGAGATGATCGCCGACTTGCTCAAAGGTAGAGGACTGAACGTCACTGTAGCAAGCGATGGCGTCGAAGCTCTCGAGCAAATCAAAGCAAATCGCCCGGATTTGGTCGTTTTGGATATCGTGATGCCGCGGATGAACGGCTACGAAGTCTGTCGGCGACTCAAAAGCGACCCCAAAACTCAAAATTTGCCGGTGGTAATGTGCAGTAGCAAAAGCGAAGAGTTCGATCGCTACTGGGGAATGAAGCAAGGAGCAGACGCTTACATCGCTAAGCCATTTCACCCTCAGGAATTGATCGGCACGATTAAGCAACTGCTGCGGGGTTGAGGCTGACGGGGATAGCGACTGGAAAAATCGGATTCGGTACTTCCTATTTCTGCTCCCACAGCCTCCTAAACTATTCGGTTGACAATAGTCCAAACATCGCCGTCCGATCGCACATAAGGCACTGAAATACTCTTAAAACCAGTAATAAAAGGCTTATAATAAACCTGCCAGTAGCTGGGGCTGATTTGGTCAGCGATCGCCTTAAGTCCCTTCACCTCCCTTGCTAGTTCCGCCGCCAGTACATTGATCCGCTCAGCGTGTCCGCGAGCCTGGGCTCTGCCCTCTTCAACCTGCTGCTCCATCGGACTCATTTTTGGCAAGTTTCCCGACTGCTGCTGTTTTTGACTCAATTGAGCTGACAAAGCGGCGATCGCATCATCTATCCCCTTGACTTCTGCCGACACTTGTGCTGTTTCCCTCGCGTGACGGCGGTAAGCATCCGCGATCGCTTGTGGCGAATCGCCGACTGGGGCGGCGGCGGCAATACTAATCTGCTGGCGTTCCCGTCGCAGGGTCTCAATCTGAGAGCAAATTGCTTCTATGTCTGCCTGAAATCTGTCCACCTAATTACCATATTTTTTGCGTATTTCAGTATTTTAACCTAAGCTAAGTAAATGAATTTAATTAAACGTAAAATGCGATGGCTGTTAGATCCCCGACTTCTTAAAGAAGTCGGGGATCTGGGTGTTCTAGAGACGCGATCGCCCGCACCTCTACAAACAAACAATTACGCAACAGCCACAGTTGTCCTCTCAAAAATGCGATCGATCGCATCCTCCACAACCTTATCCGGCGTCGAAGCACCCGAAGTCACCCCCACCACAATTTTGCCCGACGGTAGCCAGTTTTGTGCGATGACTAAATCACCCCCCAAAGGCTTGTGTTCGATCCGATTTCCTGGTAAAATGCGTTCGGCACAGTCAATGTGATAAGACGGAATTGTTTTGTCGATCGCAATCTCTTGCAAATGCGTCGTATTAGAAGAATTAAAACCCCCAATTACCACCATCAAATCCAACTTGTCCTCCACCAAACTCAGCATCGCATCTTGCCGCTCTTGAGTCGCATCGCAAATAGTATTAAAACTCAAGAAATGTTCGTTCAACTGAGCCGGGCCGAACTTCCGCATCATCGTCTTTTCAAACAACTTGCCAATCTGCTCAGTCTCAGTTTTGAGCATAGTAGTTTGGTTAGCAATGCCAACTCTTTCTAAATCCACATCTGGGTCAAAACCAGCCGAATAAGCATTGCTAAACTTCGCCATAAACTCATTGCGATCGCCCCCATATATGATATAATTGCTGACATATTCAGCCTGCTGCAAATTCAGTACAATCAAATATTTATCAGCAAAAGAACTCGTCGCAACAGTTTCTTCATGCTTGTACTGACCGTGAATAATCGAAGTATAATCCTTCTTTTTGTGCTTCTCAACAGAATTCCAAACCTTAGAAACCCAAGGACAAGTTGTATCAACAATCTTGCAGCCTTTATCGTTGAGCAACTGCATTTCTTGCACGCTCGCCCCGAAAGCAGGTAAAATTACCACATCGCCACTATCGACAACCGAAAAATCTTTCTGCCCCGAATCAACCGCAATAAAACCAACTTCCATATCCCGCAAATGCTGGTTTACTGAGGGATTGTGAATAATCTCATTAGTAATCCAAATCCGTTCCGTTGGGAAATGCTGGCGAGTTTCGTAAGCAATAGCTACGGCGCGTTCCACACCCCAGCAAAAACCAAAAGACTCCGCCAGCCGAATCGTGACGCCGTTGCGTTCCAGTCTGTAATTATTGTCCCGAATTTGCTGAATCAGACTGCTTTGATAAGCCGTCTTCATCACCTCCGTAACCTCAGCTTCGTGCCCGAAACCCTTGCGGTGGTAATTTTCCGACTGTTGTAGCGATCGCTTAAAAGCTTTAGTATCCATGCGGTGCCTATGTCAAATTTAGGTGAATTACCTTTGATTTTAGAACGGCTGGGGTGCGATCGGGATGATTGTCTCAGTAGCGAAGACGGGATATGCTATTTGTGCGATCGACACATTGAGAGGAAAGAACGAATGAACCACGAAGACGCGAAGGACGCGAAGGAAGAAGAAAGAAGAATGAGACAATTGGGCGAACAGGTAGAACAGTTAGCCTATAGAGCGATTGGAGCGGCGATTGAGGTGCATCGGCTGACGGGGCCAGGATTTTTAGAGTCAGTGTACCAGGAATCCTTAGAAATTGAATTTCGGATACGGGGGATACCTTGTCAACCTAAAAAGCCAGTAGCAATAACCTACAAAGGTTATCCAGTAGGCAAAGGTCAATTAGACTTTCTGGTTGGGGATATCCTAATTGTCGAATTAAAAGCTGTCGAAAAGCTAACTCCCATCCATGAAGCCCAAGTTATCTCCTATCTTAAAATGACCAAAAACAGCCTAGGCCTTCTGATAAACTTCAACGTTCCGATCCTCAAAGAAGGCATCAAACGCATAATTCTCACCCAAAACAATGGTTGGAGCGAAGCGCAGGGCTGAAAAAACAAATCAAAAAAAGCGCCAAAAGAGGGAAGAACGAATGAACCGCGAAGACGCGAAGGACACGAAGGAAGAAGAAAGAAGAAAGAGACACTTGGGCGAACAGGTAGAACAGTTAGCCTATAGAGCGATTGGAGCGGCGATTGATATCAAACGCATCATTCTCTCCTTTCAACCCTTCTTCCTCCTCTTCCTTCTTCGCGCTCTTCGCGTCTTCGCGGTTCGTTAAAAAAAAACTGAAAAAAAGCCCAGAGACCCAGATATCTGAGTCTCTGGTCGATCGAACTTATCGA
>DMYK01000009.1 GCA_003483675.1 Microcoleaceae cyanobacterium UBA11344 | reverse complement strand
CCTTCGGAGGCGATTTCTTCAGGGGAAAATGGGGATTCGGAGATGGGAGACATGGAAATTCGGGATAAACCACAGGCTTTATTTTAAATGCCTTTGGTTTGTTAATCTTAGGGGTTACGCACTATAACAAAATTATGTCATCCTGAGTCCTGAGCGTAGCGAAAAGGAACACGAAGGATCTCTATTAGGGCCTAGATGCTTCACTATCCTTCGCTACGCTAAGGGTTCAGCATGACAGTTGACGGAAAAAGTCCTTAATCTAAAATCGCTATGACTGAATCTCGAAATCTCAATTTTTCTAACCAAGACTTGCGAAATCACTCTTTTAAAGGGCTGGATTTGTCAGGGGCGAATTTCAGCGGTTCCGACATTCGAGGCTGCAATTTCACCGGGGCGATTTTGACGGGGGCAAATTTTCAGGGTGCTCGCATGGGAGAAAGCCGGAGACGGGTGAGAACTTTGATTGCTAGGGCTGGGGTGACTGCGGTGACGGTGACGATGGCTGGGGCTTTGATGGGATTGATTCGGGGTGCGGATGCGGGTGCGGCGGCGGTGGCGGCGGTGGCTGCTACCGCGATTGCTGCGACTAGGGCTGACGCGGGAATTGTGGCTGGGGCTGTGGCTGGGGCTGCTGCTGCGATCGGCTCTAGCGGGATCATAACATTTTTTGGGGGAGATACCATTAGGGGAATTGTGTTAGTTTTGGTTTCTGGGGTAATGCTTGGCTTGACTGCGATCGGTTTTTTTATAGCTGTTGAAGAGATCGAAAAATTGTCGATGACATCCTTTAGAAAAGCGGATGTGACTGATGCTATATTTGAGGAGGATGCTATGCTAAATGCTGATTTTTCGGATGCGCTTGGCTGTCGGTGGTAAACAAGCTGTTAAAATTAATAGACATCTCCTAAAAAGCCTTTGAAGAACAGGCAAGATGCCTGTTCCACAAGAAATATGGTCGATGTCTAATCTCAAATATAAAATTTAAAATCGGATGACTAAGTTTCCCCACGATCAATTTGCCAAAGAATACTTGCAAGAGTTATTATCGCCCCTCGGAGAAGTAGAAACGAGTAAAGATGTCACCGCTGAAGTTAGAGAAATTGATATCTGGTTTCAACCCACTTCTTTTGAGGGGGAATACATACAAAGTTTGGGTTTGTTAGGTAAAATGGCTGNNTAACTGCATTGCCTCTTGATGATTCGCTCCGAGCTAATGCGCTACAATTACTTTACACCTTGCAAGCAAATTTGCAAGCGAATACACCAACTAATCCCGCAGGGGATGATGAAGATCAGGAGTTAGTTATGGCGATCGTACCCCTTTTTCAACAACATTTACAAGAAGCACAACAACAAGGAAGGGAACAAGGAAGGGAAGAAGGACAACGGTTGATTTTGGAGAGCTTCTTGCAGGTCAGATTTGGGGATTTAGACCCCCTAACTCTCACCTTTTTGCGCCCTATATCTGCTCTACCTACGGCAGAATTTACGATGTTGTTAGTGCAATTATCTATGTTGCCGATCGCCCAAACCGATCGGCAACAAGTGCAAAATTTGCTGGCTGAAAGTGTTTTGAGCAACCGCTTCAGTGCATCAGCACAAGTTGAACAACGCCCGGTTAATCTGATTCCAGATTTGCTGGCGTTATCTCCAGAAAACTTATCATTGCTGCTGTCAGAATTGCCTCAATTATCGCTGGAAGATCTGATGGCTAGATTGTCAGAGCGATCGACTTAAAAGTTAATAATGTGGCTAGATACCCGACTTTTTTAAGAAGTCGGGTATCTTGGTGTATAATCATAGACTGTGGTAATTTGTTCTTGGCCGATGAAGTTGCGATCGTTCTTCTATTTCCTAATTGCTGGTGTATTGGCGCTTTTAGCCATGAGTACAGGCGGTTTTTACTGGCTGACAACTCAAACTCCCCTCAACTTACTCGCCGGCGGGCCGATAATTAATCCCGCTGCGGCTGTGTTTGTCTCGAAACAAGCACCTTTTTTAGCATCAATGCTGGTAAATCCCGATCGCCTCGAATCCCTACGACAAGTTTTTGCTACTCCCGCAGAAAGAAGTCGATCGCACGCGGAATTTGAACAAATCAAAAAAACCTTCCTCGCTAATACTGGCTTGGATTACAGTAGAGATCTCCAACCTTGGATCGGTGACGAAATTACCTTCGCTATCACTGCGCCGGATTTCGATCGCGACAGCAACAACGGTAAGCAAACCGGGTTTCTGCTAGCGGTTTCCTCCCAAAATGTTGATCGCAGCCAGCAATTTCTCGCATCCTACTGGAAAAAACAATCTCTGGCTACTAAAACAGTACAGTTTGAACAATATAAAGGCGTTAAACTAAGTTACAAAGAATTACCCACAGTCAAGAAAGAGTCGGATTCTATCTCACCTTTCAATCGGCTTGCTCTGCCAAGTTCAAGTTTACCATCAAGCTTCGCTACTGCATTAATCAGCAGCAGTTCAACTTCGGAAAATAACCGCAATTTTGTTTTATTTGCCAATAATCCGAAGGTGCTCAGAGATGCAATTGATCGCGTCGAATCAACTAACCTAAATCTCAACAATACTCCCGAATATCAAAAAGCGTTGCAGCAGCTAACTCAAGGCAGAATAGCCTTAGCATTTGTCAATCTCCCCCAGCCAGAAACAGAGAAAAATCTGCAACTTTCCCTGAATTCCCTAGCAGTTGCTGTCGGAGTAAATAGACGGGGATTAGTCGCTCAAACTGCTTTAGTGAGCGATCGCGAAAAAACAACAATTCCCGCACTCTCCGCACCTGTACAAGCCTTGCAATACATCCCCTCAGCTAGCCCTTTTGCGGTCGCCAGCACCAGTTTAAACAATTTTTGGACTGAATTTTCATCTGCTATTGCTACCAATGTAGAACTCTCAAAATTAGTCGATCGCACGATCGCAGATCTTCAGACAGTTTGGGGCATCAACTTACCACAGGATATATTTAACTGGGTAAAAGGAGAATATGCTTTAGCTGTGCTTCCCGGTGCGTCAAATAGTAGCGATTGGATTTTTGCCGCCGAAACATCTGCTGATTCTCAAAGGGCGATCGACAAACTCGACGAAATTGCCCGCAGCAAAGAATACAGCATCGGCAGTTTCACTCTCAGAAACCAAAAAATTACCGCTTGGACGCAGTTGACAACTCACCCGAATTATGGTAAGGAAAATAAGAGGAAAAGTGCGATCGAAACCGAAGCAAAAGGAGTCCGAGCTACTGTTGGTAAATACGAAATTTTTACCACCTCAGTCGAAGCAATGGACGAAGCACTCAAAGCGGCCGAAACAGGCTCTTTGGTGGCAAATCAAGACTTTCAAACTAGCATCGAACCGCTACCGCCATCTAACGACGGCTATTTTTATTTAGATTGGCCCGGAAGCAGGTCAATTTGGGAAAAACAAATCCCGCTGTTGCGGTTAATTGAACTTTCGGCAAGGCCGTTGTTCGACCATTTGCGATCGCTAACCATCACCACTACCGGAGAAACAGCAGGAATTCGCAAAGCTACAATATTTATGCGATTGAATTAGTTATTGATTATTGGTTATTGGTGAGTGGTTAGTGGTTAGTGGTTAGTGGTTATTGGTTATTAGTTATTAGTCATTCCAATAACCAATGCCCCATGCCCCATGCCCCATCCCGGAGCTTCGCTTCGCCCAATAACTAAGGACTAATCTCTACTGACTCATTCACCTTTTTAGGTTTCCCAAAATAGGCTTGAAACACCTCTTTGGCGATCGGGGCCGCCGCCACAGCACCATAACCGCCATTTTCCACAATCACGGCGATCGCAATTTCCGGTTGATCCGCAGGCCCGAACGCCACATACAGCGAGTGATCCTGCTGTCCGATGACCTCCGAAGTCCCAGTTTTGCCCCCAGTCAGCGGAATCGAACCGTCATTGAGTCCCCGCCCCGTACCCTCGGCAACCACCGCCACGAGTCCCTCCTTAATCACCTCAACCGTCCCAGGTTTCATCCCCGTAGGCACCGGTTTCGTCTCAGGTTTGCCAGTCATCGAAGCCAAAAGATGGGGCTTGACACGATTACCACCATTGGCGATCGAACTCACCATCACCGCCGCCTCCAAAGGAGTCACCAACACCAAACCCTGGCCGATAGACATCGTTACCGTATCTCCCGCATACCAAGGTTCCTTATAAATTTTCTCCTTCTCCTCCGGTGTCGGCATTTGACCGTGATCCCCGCCACCAAGTCCCAAAAGCTTCAAATCCGTATCCTTACCAATTCCCAAGCGGTGTCCCCACTTAGAAATTTGCTCTGGCCCAGCACTCATCCCCACTTGATAAAAGAACGTATTGCTGCTAAAGGCTAAAGCATCCCGAAAGCCGATGTTGCCGTAACCGCCGCTGTGTTCGTTAAAATTAATTCCCCCCACAGTAATGTAAGACGAAGTACCTACAATTGAGTCTGGCGAAAACTTGCCCGATTCCATACCAGCGACGGAAGTCACGATTTTAAAAGTGCTACCGGGAGGATAGCCTTGCATCGCCCGATTCAAAAAGGGATTTTCGAGGCCTTGAAGAGTTTCCCACTCCTCCTTCGTGATTTTTCGCGTAAACAGATTGGGGTCAAAAGTGGGGTGGCTGGCTAAAACTAATACCCCGCCTGTTTTCACGTCCAAGGCCACTACTGCCCCGCGCCGATTTCCCAGGGCTTCTTCAGCAGCTTTTTGCATCTCCAAGTCTATAGTTAGCTGCACGGTTTCACCGGGTTTCGGAGGTGTCTCTCCCATCATCCGCAATTCTTGATTTTGGGCATTCACCTCGATCAGTCGATCGCCCCAAATGCCCGCAATCTTGCTGTTAGAACTCGCTTCTATGCCCATTTGACCCACAATCATCCCCATCGGATATTCTGGGTGAGCTTTGAGGTCTGCTTGGGTAGCTTCGCCAATATATCCGAGAACATGAGCGGCCAAACTACCTTCGGGATAGTAGCGGTTCGCTTCGGGCCGCACTTCCACTCCCCGCATTTGTCCCACCTGTTCTGCTAGTGGCACAAACACCTCTGGCGGCATTGCTTGTCTGAGTCGCACCGGTCTGTAGGACGAAGGATCGACCTTTTTTAATTTTCCTAAAATTTCCTGAGCAGGGATTTTCAAGAGCGGACTCAATTTGTCTGCTGTTACTTTCCACTGTTCCGGCGTTTGTTCTTTCGGCCACAAATATACCGATCGAGCTAAATTGTTCCCAGCTAGCAGTTGACCTTTGCGATCGATAATGTGTCCGCGATTCGCAGCCATTGGCACTTGGCGCACCCGATTGTTCTCCGCTCGTTCGCGGTTTTGCTTCCCATCCACCAATTGCAATTGCACCAGCCGACTGACGTGCAGACTCAGCAAGCCAGTTGCTATCAAAATCAACACGATCGCCCGGTGTATCGGACGCGACTCTTTCTTAGGAGTTTCCCCTAGGGTTTTGTCAAAAGAGCGAAATCCAGAGTTACCAAAAAATTCTCGTTGCATCATTCTATAGGTAGATTTCAAATCCCCGATTTTAGATTACTGAT
>DMYK01000075.1:1195-2914 GCA_003483675.1 Microcoleaceae cyanobacterium UBA11344 | reverse complement strand
GATAGACATTTTTTGAATAAATTGCCGGTTCCCAAGAATCGAAAATATAAGCGATGACAACATCAAAACGCTCCCTCCATTTAGGTATACTTGAGAGTAGTTCCAGATCGGCTCCTGAGATACCAATCATCAATAAAACATTGGGTTTGTCCGACAATTCAGGTAAAGGTGGTAACTTATATAAACCTGTAGTAGACTTAACAGCTTTACGGACTATTCGATCGGCTACTGGATCAAGTTTAGATGACCACTGGATTACATCGCGAGCCGATGGTGTCAAAAGTTGTGCGTTGCAGGTTCGTACAACAATATTTTCTAATTCAAAAACTGTGTCCCAGAATACGGTTGACGATAACGCCCGTGAAGAAAGTACAAAAATATTCATGGCTCGATTTTAATTTTATTACATGGACCAGTTGATTAGGTCAACCACGAGGGGATTAGGGTCAATTGAATTAAATTTGAAATGTCGATTCCTTTGAATCGACTTCTCAATTTACCTAGCTACTAGCTAGCAAATCTAGCCGATCGCACTTAGGGCTGCACTTGCAGTGGGTGAATCTATCTCATAATTGGGAAAACCACTAGCACATCTATGGCCTTAATGTCAATAATTAAATCAATCTAAACATTCAACCACTGCACCAGTATCCGGGGCGCGGGTAACAAAATAATTAACAAAAGCCCGATCGTCACCAAGCCCAAAAAATCCCGCCAATCGTTCAATTCGCTAACATCGTTCAGCGCCGGTTCATCGTTGAGAGGCATCAAAAACAAAATAATTGCCCACAGCAACAAACCCGGTTCCAAGAAAGAAAGCAGCAGCATACAAAGTCTAGCAAATTGCCCGATCGCCATACTTGCCCGTTGACCGAACATCGCATGGACGATGTGCCCGCCGTCGAGTTGTCCCACCGGCATTAAATTAAACGCTGTCACGATCAAACCTAAATAACCCGCTATTGCTACCGGATGCAAATTAATCGCAGTTTCTGTATTTAAAGCACCGCCTAAAGTTAACTTGCTCAACAGAGTCATCAGCAGCGAAAAATCGGGATTGAAAGACTCAAAATTTGACATTCCCGACTTCTGTGATAGCGGTACAATCGTAGAGTGGTACAAGCCCCAAATTAACAAAGGTACTGTTGCCACTAAACCCGCCAATGGCCCGGCAATACTAATGTCAAATAAAGCTTTGCGGTTGGGAACCGGACTTCGCATTTGAATAAATGCGCCAAAGGTTCCCAGGAAAAAGGGAACGGGAATAAAATAAGGCAAAGTTGTCCGAATTCTGTAAAATACGGCAGCTAAATAGTGTCCCGATTCGTGAATTCCCAAAATTGTGATGAGGGCGAGCGCATAAGGCAAACCTTTCGTTAACATTAACGGGTTAGACTGTAAAACTTTTTCACTAACTCCGGCGATTTGCGCCCCCACAATTGTGGTTGTAAATAGCGTAATTAGCAACAAAGCTAAAGCAAAAAATGGTCTTGTCAAAGATTCAGGTTTGACAGGATTTTCGCCCCTTTGGTAGCTGGGATTGGGAACTATGGCAAAAAAATGCTGACCGCTCAAGCTCGTTTGAAATACTACTAAAAAGCGATCGCCAAAATGCCTCTCGACATTCTCCCGAACAGCCTGATAAGCCGCCTCCGGGTTCGTCCGCAATTGTCCGCGACAAATCACCGCCTGCGGCCGAAATTCTAAATTTTGCAAGAA
>DMYK01000075.1:0-1167 GCA_003483675.1 Microcoleaceae cyanobacterium UBA11344 | reverse complement strand
ATCGGGCGCACCGGTGGCTGTGGCTTGGAGGGTTCAGTCCCATCACCGGCTGCTACCTCAGCATTTTCGCTGGCAGTTTCTTTGGGCCCCAACATTACCAATATCCAGTACAAAACAGGGCAAACTACAAAAGGTATAATTAGCCACTCTGGCGGTGCAGTTTTGCTCGCGCCGTGAACTAACAACCAAGCGCTCCAAATCAGTGCCGGCGACATGATTACCAGCCACAGCAGCCACACCGGAGTTGTGGTGATGCGACTGATGTTTTGTTCCAACAAATAGTAGGAAATTAGTCCCAATACGAACAACCATAATAAAAACAACATAATATTTATCTCAGTCCCTTCTCAATACTTCCTTGAAACAACAGAGTTCCGTCTCCAAACAGCCCAAGCCCGTACTGGAAAATATCTTTGCTTTCCCACCTAACCGGGATACCTTGGGTGCGACTGCTTATTTCATTGTAGAAAACCAAACTAACATCCTGGTGGATTGTCCCGCTTGGGATGAAACTAATCAAACCTTTTTGCGGGAACGTGGCGGCGTGCGGCTGCTGTTTCTCACCCACCGTGGCGCGATCGGCAAGGCGCGGGAGATTCAGTCAGACACGGGCTGCGATATCCTGATCCAAGAGCAGGAAGCTTATTTGCTACCGGGATTGAAGGTGACGGCTTTTGAGCGAGAATTTGCCCTAAGCGATCGAACTTTCGTATTTTGGACTCCCGGCCACTCTCCCGGTTCCTCCTGTCTCTATGATACCCGCAATGGCGGAGTGCTGTTTGCGGGCCGACACTTGCTCCCCAACCGAGAAGGTAGCCCAGAACCGTTGCGGACAGGGAAAACTTTTCACTGGCCCAGACAAATTAACAGCGTTCAGTTAATCATCGATCGATTTTCGCCGGAAACTCTACATTATATTTGTCCGGGCGCAAATACTGGTTTTTTGCGGGGGAAAAGTGCGATCGATCGAGCTTTTGAGCAATTAGCCAATCTGGATTTAGCTGTTTGTTTGCAGTCAAAACCTTCGCTTTAAAATCGCAGAATTTCCGGTGCGCACTGCGCACCCTACAGCAGCAAGTTTGTAGCTTGAGGAATGTTGCTAAATTTTATGGAAAAAACCGAAAAACAGAAAATGTTAGCCGGCGAGTTGTATTTAGCCACCGATGA
>DMYK01000539.1:3474-4032 GCA_003483675.1 Microcoleaceae cyanobacterium UBA11344 | reverse complement strand
TCCAGCGCGATCGCCCGCGACTACCAATTATCCGATCAAAAGTCTCCGGTTCCAGCGAATCCAAACTAATATTAATCCGGCGCAAACCAGCATTGTAGAGATCTGCCGCCATTCCCGCCAACAAAAAGCCATTAGTAGTCATTGACAAATCTCGCGTTTGGGGCATCGAGGCGATCGCCCCTACCAACTCCACCACCCCAGGGCGCAGCAGCGGTTCCCCACCCGTCAAGCGAAACTTAGTAAATCCCACAGGTACAAAAACCTCCCGCAGCAAAGTTAGCAATTCCGAGTGAGTTAACAACTGCTGCTGCAAAACATAGTCCAACTCGCTACCTTCCGGCATACAATAGAGACAGCGGAAATTGCAGCGGTCTATTAAACTAATCCGAAGGTAGTCTACAGGGTTCATGTCAATAGTTTGTAATATTATGTAATTATAAATGCCGACTTGATTTTCTGCAATTATTGATAGAGACCTCAATTTCTTCTCTCTTAACTCTCTTACTCTGCGTTCTCTGCGCCCTCTGCGGTAAATAAAAAAAATCTCAATCACAACTC
>DMYK01000539.1:0-3371 GCA_003483675.1 Microcoleaceae cyanobacterium UBA11344 | reverse complement strand
CTCTCTCCTCTCTTCCTCTGCGTTCTCTGCGCTCTCTGCGGTTAAGAAAAAAAAATCTAGTTAGCAAATCCATATACCCATGACATTCTTTAAATTTGAAGCCGATTTTGTAGAAGCCCTGCGCTGCATCCCGATGCAAGTACGCCTCAAGTTAGATACCTGTGGAATTAAACTCAAGTTGCAAGATTGGAATCATTTTACTCAAGCAGAACGTGAAAGACTTGTAGAACTTCTTTGCTTGACAAGTGCAGAAATTTTTGCTTACCGAGAACAGCTAAACCAAATACTGATTCAACATACTGGTAAATCTGGAACTGATTTACCCGTCGATGAAAATCCGCCCTGGCTGGATGCTGCAACCATACCAGAATCTGTGACAGCCAAAGCCCAAGAGCTCGGATTGACTATTACTTTGGCACAATGGAGCAGTTTGCAGCCGATCGAGCGATTTGCTTTAATTAAACTTAGTCGATCGAGCCACGAGAATAAAAACTTTCTCCCGGCTGCTCAAGAGTTTGGCATTGTGGATTGACACTCCCCAGCCTAAAGGCGTGGGGATGCTTGCCTAGGAATCAGTAGAAGCAAGGGAAGATATCTGAGTAATCGCAAGGTTTCTCACTAAGTGAGATATATTTACTGTAAGTTACGGTAAACAAAGTGTGAAGTGGGGCGATCGCACATTTCTCCTGCTGATCCCACAGACTTGGAATCTAGCGTCAAATCATCTCCCACTCTGCCACTCTGCCATCACAGGTCGATCGGCAAAAAAGATTTCCTGCTGCGATCGACACCAAAAGCCAAAAATATGATTAATTTTATTNNATTTTAAGTATTGTTACCGCAGCGTGGTAATATTTTTTTGAGCTTGCAAAGCAATCGCCAGCTACCTGCATTAGTTTCTGAGCTTCGTGAACACGCCAAACACACCCACCGAACCCGCACCAGCAACCGAGGATCATCCTCAGACTGGCACTGTCTCGACAGTCTCGTCAGAGACAGGCAATCCCATGCAAGACTTTTATCGCCTCCAACAAGAGTTGTTGGCGTACACCCTTGCATTTACGGCGATTATTTTTATCTCCGTTTGGATTTTTTACTCCCTCAACATGGCCCTGAATTATTTGCTTGGGGCGAGCACAGGTGTGGTTTACTTAAAGATGTTGGCTAGAGATGTTGAGCGAATCGGCAGCGAAAATCAGAAGATTAGTAAGACAAGGCTGGGTCTGCTTATTGGGTTGATCATCATAGCAACTCGGCTGGATCAGTTACAGATTTTACCAATATTTTTGGGATTTCTGACTTACAAAATTTCACTGATGATTTACGTGTTGCGAAGTGCATTAGCACCAGACTACAGGTAGTTTGGGCAATCTAGTAAAACTCAACTCATAGATTTGTATGGGGAAGCCCGTTGAATGGCAATGCTTGACGTTCTAAACATCTTTAATCGTTTCCCCCTCGCAAAATTGGAAGTTGGCCAGCAGTTGTACTGGCAACTGGGCAATCTAAAAGTGCACGGGCAGGTTTTTCTAACCTCGTGGTTTGTAATTGCCATTTTGGTTGTAGTTTCGATTCTAGGAACCAGCAAAATCCAAAGAATTCCCAGCGGAATGCAAAATTTAATGGAGTATGCGCTGGAATTTATTCGAGACTTGGCTAAAAACCAAATTGGGGAAAAAGAATATCGCCCCTGGGTACCCTTTGTTGGTACGTTATTTCTGTTCATCTTTGTGTCAAACTGGTCGGGGGCTCTAATTCCTTGGAAGCTGATTAAGCTGCCATCGGGAGAATTGGGAGCACCTACGGCTGACATCAATACGACGATCGCATTTGCACTGCTGACTTCTCTAGCATATTTTTATGCAGGTCTCAGCAAAAGTGGCTTGGGGTATTTCGCCCACTATGTAGAACCGGTGCCTTTCATGTTGCCGTTCAAAATCATAGAAGATTTCACTAAGCCTCTTTCCCTAAGTTTCCGTTTGTTTGGCAACATCCTTGCTGACGAATTGGTAGTCGGAGTCCTAGTGTTGCTAGTGCCTTTATTTATTCCTTTGCCAGTAATGGTTCTGGGACTATTTACAAGTGCCATTCAAGCTTTGATTTTTGCTACCCTAGCAGCAGCCTACATAGGCGAGGCTCTAGAGGGCGGTCACGGCGACGAACATCACGATTAACTAACGATAAACGGCGCAGAATAAGGGAGGAAATATCAAATTTCTGACCTCAAAATTCTCCTCGTGACGGACGAATCTGTAAAAATTCAGTTCTCAATTTTGTACTTTAGATAAGGAAAATCATCATGGACCCAATCGTTGCTGCCGCTTCCGTAATTGCCGCCGCTTTGGCAGTAGGTTTAGCTGCAATCGGCCCTGGCATTGGTCAAGGAAATGCAGCAGGTCAGGCTGTTGAAGGGATTGCCCGTCAGCCAGAAGCAGAAGGTAAAATTCGCGGCACATTGCTGTTAAGTTTGGCGTTCATGGAAGCGCTGACAATTTACGGTTTGGTGGTAGCCCTAGTGCTGCTGTTTGCCAACCCCTTCGCATAATAATTTGGGGTCTGAGATTTGGGATTTTGGATTTGAATTACCCTCCAAAATCCCAAGTCGAAAATCTCAAATAGAATTAGGTGGGAGCCGTCAAAAAAACATGATGCACTGGACAGTATTACTAGCAGTTGAAGAAGCGGCAAAGGAAGGCGGACTTTTTGATATTGATGCTACGCTGCCTCTGATGGCGGTGCAGTTTTTAATTCTAGTCGCAGTCTTGAATGTAATTTTTTACAAGCCGCTCACTAAGTCAATTGAGGAACGGGCAGATTACATTCGCAACACTAAAGTTGCAGCGAAAGAACGCTTGGCAAAAGCTCAGCAACTAGCGCAGCAGTATGAGCAAAAACTGGGAGAAACTCGCAGAGAGTCTCAAAAGGTAATTGCTGTTGCTCAAGCAGATGCTCAAAAAATCGCGGCGGCGAAAGTAGCTGAGGCTCAAAAAGAAGCTCAAGTCGCGCGCTCAAAAGCAGGACAAGAGATTGAGCAGCAAAAGCAAGAGGCAATGCGATCGCTAGAACAAGAAGTGGACTCCCTGAGTCGCCAAATTCTAGAGAAGCTATTAGGGCCGGAGCTGGTCAAATAGTGAAATTGAAGAGTTTTAGATTTTGGACTAAATCTAAAATCTAAAATTGGTTCAGCCCACCTGCACGCGCAATTATGGAAGACTATCATGGGGACTGTTTTATTGCTAGCCACAGCAGCTAGCCGGGAAGGTGGTTTCGGTTTCAATTTCGATATTTTAGAAACCAATCTGATTAACCTGGTCATTATTATTGCAGTGCTGTTTTATTTCGGGCGCGACTTTTTAGGAAACATCCTGAAT
>DMYK01000540.1 GCA_003483675.1 Microcoleaceae cyanobacterium UBA11344 | reverse complement strand
TAGTCGCGGGCGATCGCGCTGGATGCAGGTTTGGCAGGGAATTCAAGCGGCATATGAAGCTGGATTCGATCCGCTGAAATTGAATGTGGTGGTGATTCCCGGTGTTAACGATGGGGAAATATTGGAGTTGGCAGAATTAACTATTAACCGGAATTGGCACGTGCGGTTTATTGAGTTTATGCCGATCGGAAATGGCGATTTATTTGGCGATAAGGGTTGGGTAGCTTCGGCAGATTTGCGACAACAAATTAGCGATAAATATGGTTTAGCGGAGTCGGGAGTGCGCGGAAATGGGCCGGCGGATGTGTTTCAAATTCCGGGGGCGAAGGGCACTTTGGGGTTTATTAGTCAGATGTCGGAGTGTTTTTGCGATCGCTGCAATCGGATGCGTTTGTCTGCTGACGGGTGGCTGCGGCCTTGTCTGCTCAACGAAACGGGGCAAATTGACTTGAAAACTGCTTTGCGGAATGGGGTGTCTACGATCGAATTGCGCGATCGGGTGCGGCAGATATTGGAGATTAAACCGGAGATTAATTTCAAGCAGCGGGATTCGGGAACTACTCAAGGAAATTACAGCCGCACCATGTCTCAAATCGGCGGGTAATTATCTATAGGATGTACGCATGGGGCCCAGAAACCGGGTTTTTTTACCAAATTACTTGGTTGTACCGACAGATTAGGTAAAAAACCCGGTTTCTTTGTCGGAGTGCGTCCAGGATTGTATCTATCCGCTGCAAAAGCAAGGCAGGCTTTGATGTCTGCCGAATTTAGTTCTGAAAAATCTTCCAGAATTTCTGTTTCCGTCATGCCACTTGCGAGATATGCTAAGATGTGGTATAATGGTTTCCATTGATCGCAAGAACTGAGATTTTATAAAATAAGGAAAAGGAAACCAAGATGCCAGGTTTAGACTCCCCACCAGGTGCAATCATTAACCAGATAAAGAGTCTTCTGAAAGAACGATATAAGCAAGGCTTTCCAATTATCAAAGAAATTATTCAAAATGCGAACGATGGCCAAGCCAAAACTCTTAAGTTCGGGATATCTAGAGGATTGATTGGCACCGATGATAATCCGGTAGTTCATCCGCTTTTGAAAATACCAGCCCTATTTTTTCTCAATGATGGTGTGTTTAAAAAATCTGATCGTAAAGCAATTTGTTCTTTTGGTATTGATGCAAATGCACGAGATAAGGGCAAAATTGGTAAGTTTGGCTTAGGACAAAAAAGCATTTTTCACTTTTGCGAAGCTTTTTTCTATATTGCGCGTTCTGAAGATATTCCTAACGGGTGCTGTGCTTTTATTAATCCTTGGGCGACACTCGATGGTGAAGATAGGAGACGACCAGAATGGCAAGATAAGAACCGACCAGCATGGATTGAGTTAAATGAAGTAGACCATGAGCATTTGGAAAAGTATCTGATTGATCGCAAGTTAATTAAGGATACAGATAACCAATATTTCCTTCTTTGGGTTCCATTTCGAAAAAGTGATGGACGCTATATTCTGGCCAATTTTTACAATGACGAAAATTCGATCCAAGATAGTTTGCCTAATGATATGGATATCAAAATTGGGCAACTACTTCCTTTATTGCGACACCTGACAAATATTCAATATTGGGTTGAGGATGAAACAAGAACATTACAACAAAAATTTAATGTTTGCTTAGATTCTTCAGTTCATTTAGAACGCTTTATTTACCCTAAGAATGATAAAGATAAAGATGCACTTTCACCTAATGAGCATCGTCTCGAAGGAAAAGTAACTGTGAGTAAACAGGCGATCTCTTTTGCTGGTATTGAGCGGATATTGCCAGCCGAAGATTTTGCATTTTTACTGGGGCAAGATGCGGATAAAGCCTCAAAAAACTTTTGGGAAGATTTGCCGCAATCTTGCTACTGGAGCCAGCGATTATCTATCAATGAAGATAAATATTATGAAGAAGAATTTATTCCTGACAAGTCAATTCCTCACTGTGGTGTTGTTTTTACGCATACGCAAAAATCAAGTAACACATCTCGTAGTGCTAAATTAACTCTTCAATGGGCAGTTTTTCTGCCTCTGGCGAGTGATGAAACCACATCAAATGAAGAAGAACGTGCTGCACATCAACAAATTGATTGTGATGGCGAACAAGACTACACAATCTTTATGCACGGTTACTTTTTTCTTGATTCTGGAAGAAAATATATTGAAGGGCTAAAGAATATTGATAGTAAAGCGATCAATCATCCTCCCCAAAACGAGGATGATATGGTTTGGCAGTGGAACTATCTGCTTGCGACAAAAGGAACACTAAGACTTATTTTACCATCTTTGGATAATTTCGTAAAAACTCATAAGCTTTCTAATATTGCTATATCATATTTATGTCAAGGACTTCTTAAGTCTCACCTCTTTGAAGGCAAAGTATTTAGGCAAAGTATTTACTTCGAGTATCAATGGGTATTTCGTACTTGTCCTTCGGTCAATCAGTGGCAACTTATAGGATTGGATGCAACTGTGCGATCGCTTCCTAGCATTCCTTCTAAGTCTATCTGGGATGCTTTCCCACAACTTGAGAAACTTGCCGAGCAATACTGCTTAACCGTCAAAGGAAAACCGAACTTACTTGCAGAAAAAAATACTCTCACATGGAAATCAGACGAAATATGCGCCATTATAAATTTACTCGAACCCAGCAAAATTTTCTCAAATATAGATAATCTTAGCTTTCTCCAAGCTTTTTTAAGTAAGCAGGAAACTAAGGTTATCAATGATGAAAAAGTTCAGGTAAGCTTAAGAAAACTTCTTCATAAAGCCTTTGCAGAACATCATAAAGCTTTGGCAGAACATCATAAAGCTTTGGCAGAACTTGGTATAGCACAACTACAAAACAAAGCTTTTTCAGAACATGATAAAGCTTTGGCAGAACTTCATAAAGCTTTTGCAAAACTTGGTATAGCACAACTACAAAAGGATGAAATTCTTCCCTGTGTAAAGAAATTAGTAGAACTTCTGTTACCGAAAAATCGTTACGCGATCGCCAAATTCGACGCAAACGAGCCAACCGCCGTGCATAATGTTCTTAACAAGCTCTATGCACTCAACCTCGATGTGCTACTTATCTATGAAATTTTTGAGCCTGAATCACAATCTAGTCAAGAAAAACTGAACTCTCAGCAAGCAGTTGCGGTACTTACTTGTCTCAGCAAAATATTGCAAGACGAGCCATTAAGCCAGAAAGTTAGTAAAAAACTGATCCAAGAAGTCATTAGAGAAGTACCTGAAAATATTCTTAATACTTCATTGCTTAATACCCCTCTCTTTTGGGGCTATAACTACGCTGAAGAAAAGTTTTACACATACGGTGAGTTAAAGAAACTGCAAGGCTATCTTTTTAAAAAAGGTTCAGATGAAAAGATCGTGAGCGCACTAAGAGAATCCCTTCCTGATTGCAATCTTATCTTGATTGATGATAGACTTGTAGATATCCTTAATAGGATTCCGTCTATAAAGATTCCCAAATGCGATCATAATAGTTGCCTACAACTGCTCGCTAAAAAGCCAAATTTGGCTGATTCTTCCAAACGCATAAATCTATTGAAGGAGTTAATTAGTAATGTTTAAAGAATTACGGTACTTACTGCACGGAAAACCTGATGAGTATTTCAATGAGGAAACCCTCTATATCATCTCCGAAGTGAATGATTTATGGGTGAGGCTGGTGGCACGACAAGTTTTAGACAGGAATAATCAATCTTGGAGATTAATTGATCCTGATTTAGCTAAATTAATTCCTGAAGCCAAATTCAAGGAACTTAATCTTAGTCGATTTACACCAGAGGAAGTGGTTAAGTTATTGCAAAAATTAGGTGCAGAATCAGTTAAATCTGAAGAATTAACCCCTGCTCAACAGGAAACTTTATTAACTTATCTTGGTCAAAATACCCAAAACGAAAGAATTTGGAAATCTTTATCTTTGCATCGAACAGTAGATGGTAAGCTAGTCAGTATTGGTAAAAATACTTACCTTGAAAATCGTAATTTTCCCTTGCCTGATGAATTAAAGAACATGGTTATTTTAATTCAGAGAAATACCATAAATTTTAGCCTATTAGGTTTGCAGCAACAATGGATTCCTCAATGGGACGCTGATTCTGCGATTGAGTTTTTGTTAGAGCAAGAACGCCCTGATAATCATAGAGATATAATTCAGCAGATTTGGAAATCACATAAATCTGATTTGAAAAGCAGATACGAAAATAAATTAAAAGCAACTCCTTGGTTAAGGCTAACATCAGGTGAAGTGATCGCTCCCAAATATATCCTTAAATTACCCGATAATCTAGCAAGCTATACAAACCAATTAATTCTATTATACCCTGGGTATCACTCAGCTTCTGATTTGGATTTTCCTGAGTATAAATTAGGTGCAATTAATTCATTGTTTTACCATTGGAATGAAACTGATGTAATTAAGTTCCTTTTGCAACAAGAACAACCAAACTGGAAAATTATCATAGCTGCCTTGGATAGCTTACTGAATAAAAATTCAGATAAATTAATAATTCCTGAAAATATCAGAGAAGATCTCAAAGAAAAACAATGGTTGATAGATGAGAATAATAGATTAATCGCGCCATCCAAAATTATTAACACTGAATTTAATCATTTCGATCTTAAAAATGAAGCCACAGAAATTTTAAATAGAGTCAATAGTGAATATATTACTATTTCCATGCTTGACCGCAGTATTAAAATACCTAATAAAGTGCGGGAATATTTGCAAAATAGTTTATTTATTAAAGGTAATAAAGCTCTCGAAAAAATTGGTGAAGGTGCAGCACAACTGACATCTTATTACTTAGGAGAATTTCAGAATTTCCCTTTAAAAGACGCTTTAGAGGTATTTGAAGAAATTAATTCAGATATCTTACCCTGTTGGGGATTAATTAAAAAAGTTGCTAGAGGGCGATCGCTTGAAGATTGCCAAAGATATATATTGCCCCATTTGCTCCAAGAAATAGAAGAGGAGCAACTTATTAAATTATTGAATTGGTTATCTGATAACTACAAGGCATCGGATGAAACAGCTATTCGTTTGTATAACCAATACTTAAGTATTGCAGCTAATAATTATGATTTTAATCAAAATATTTTGTCAAATATTTTATTATTGAATCGGGCTGGTACTTGGAAATGTACTAACCTATTATCACGTTACAATGATAACATTGATGATCGGGATATTCTTAATGAAGAACAAGAGAATATTCTGAAAAGCCGCTTAAATAAAGTTATTCCTAATAGCTCTCAAGAAAACATAGATAATCAACTAGAGATACCTCAAAATAAATCTGAGATTTTAGCTGAATACTTTCAAGATTGGCAGCATATTTCCCCGGAGATAATTGGATCATTTTTATGTTTAATTGCAGGAAATAATCAAGAATTAATCAGCCTTGCACAATCCTTTTTGGGTAGAAGAAAAGTTAGTGATATTCGCTTGAGATTGACTCAGAAAGAGACAATGCCCGATTTGTTATCATCATCTTATTTTAAGATTCAGATTAAATCTTCAGAAGAAACAACTCAGGATTTACCTTCTCTCACAGGTCAATTTTTTGCCGCGCGAATTAAACATCAAGATAGTTTACCAAATGATTTGTTTGTAAATCAACTAACTCCCCAAACTAGGGAAATAACACTATTACCGATTAAGAATCCGCAAAACTATCAAAAACAGCAGCTTCACGATATTTTAAAAAAATCATCACGAAAAATTATTGTAGGTATTTACGAAGTCGATCAAAATGATTTAACAGAATCCATTGATGATGTTTGGACAGATTTAACCAAATCTGAGCAACTTGATATTCAAGTGTCCAAAAATGTCATTTTAAATAGCATTTCTGATAAAATCGAGATGTTAGGTTTGGATAAAAAAAATAACCAAATTAGAGAAAAGCTGAATAAATTAAATCAATCTATACATGATCGTGAATATTATAGAAACTCTGGCAGAGATATTCTCTCAATAGACAACATGATTGACACATTAAAACAAGAGCTTGGTGAATTATTAGAAAATGATAATCAAGTATCTGCCGATCTTTTGCAAGCGGTGAGAGATAAAATCAAATTCTATGGTTATCGTTTTGAAAGTATCCCTTTTGAAATTTTTCAAAATGCTGATGATGCTTTAGAAGAGCTTGAAATGATGATTTATCCTCAACCAGTAGCTCCTAGTCGGTTACAATTTATCATTGAGTTTGATGAAAATAAGATTATGATGATGTATTGGGGAAGACCAATTAACTGTTTCCGACATCCCGAAAACCGGAATAATGATTATACAGAAAGAGGATTTGATAGGGATTTACAAAAAATGTTATCTTTTCATCAATCTAATAAATATAACAGCATTCAATCAGATTCTTCTGGCGAATCTTTAAATATCAAGCCTACAGGTAAATATGGTTTAGGATTTAAAAGCGTTTATTTAATTTCTCAAGAGCCTCATGTTTTAAGCCATCGAATTGAATTTAAAATTGTTGCTGGATTACTTCCTTGTAAATTAAAGTCTATTGACCTTCGCCAAAAATTAGAAAACCACAATGCAAAACTTTTAGACGGAACAATTATTCAGCTAAAACTAGACCCAAAAGTTAAGACAAATTCAGAACTCATTATAAATGAATTTAAAGAGTTGGCATCAATACTTTTGATTTTTTCACGGAAAGTTAAAAAAGTAAAAATAATAGATAAAAATAAACACGAATTAAGTTTTGATTGGAATCCCCAACGCTTCTTAGGAGAAAAAAGCATAGAGATTGGAAAAATTGCTCAGATTGATGGATGTGGATTATGTCTAAAAATCGCTAATGTCGGCGACCTACTTATTGTTTTAAATGAAACGAAAAGGGAAATAAGTGCAGACTTACCCAAGAAAAAGAATATTCCCAATATTTGGGTAACTGCACCAACCCAAGAGAGGTTAGGATTAAATTTTATTATCAATGCTCAATTTGATGTAAATACAGGTCGCTCAACACTTAATATTAAATCTGATCATAACTTAAAGTTAGCGAGACAACTTGGCGAGTTGTTGGGAGAAGAATTATGTAAATTATTCAATCTGGCTAATAATAATTGGGACACTTTTCAGCAACGTCTTGAACTACGTGACACAACCCAATATCAATTTTGGCAATTGATTTGGAAAGAATTAGCAGTTAGTTGGTTAAATAAAGAAGCCCAAGGAACATTTAGTATCATTCAAGAAATATTGGGTGTTAATAAAGGCATGGGGTATTTTGTTACCCGTTGTCAAGCCTTGCCAAATGGATTATGGGGAGACTATCAATCCTTAGTATTCCCAGAAAAAGTTCGCTATAGAGTTGATGGCATTTTAAAACATAAGGAATATTTTAATCTGGTTTTCCAATGGCAAAAGGTCAAAGAAAAATATCAACAAAATACAATTATTCACGCTGATGTATGGAAAGAGTTTGAGAAGCTATTAAGGTTGGATTCTCGTCCAAATATCTTTAGAACAGAAGAGTTAAAAATACTTAAAATTTTGCAATGGCAATTAAGAGACTCACAAGCTGATATTCTAACTGCCAAGCTAATTGGACAATTAATTAACTCAAGGAACCTTGAGGAAATAAAACAGAAGGGACTATCTGAGTATCAAGACTTAATCGATTGGCTACATAAGATTCAGTTTTTAAGTCAAGCTGGTAAATATGAAGTAAATCAAAATTTGTTACTTCTCACCAGTAAAAATGAAGAAGAAACCAGTAAAAATGAAGAAAAGTTAATAGCAGCTTTCGCACCCGATGATCGCTTACTGCACGTTGACTATACCGACACTGCCATCGCTTTCTTTGATGCTTGTCGCTTTGCAAGCGACAAGCAAAGAAAAAGTATTTCTGTAGAAGATATTCCTGTAGAAGTTCTTCAAGAATGGGTATTACGGGCAGAAACGACGGAGAAACGGAAGGCAATATACGACTATTTATCAAATGGCAAACATCGAGATCAACTAGCAAAACTTCTTCACGAAAATTCTCAAGACTCTTGGATAAAAAAAGATCAGATCATAAATCGACTTATATACCACCGAATGATGGCAGTTATAACTGACAGAGAAAATGAATATCAGCGAGTAGAACCCACAGATAGTAATGTCCAAACCGATCAACAAGGTGTTGGAGATAACTCAGAAAAATGGGGTAAATTTGGTGAAGATGCAGCAAAGCTATTTTACGAAAAACTTGGTTATGATGATGTTACCAAACAGCCAGATGAAGGTGGCTATGGTTATGATTTTCTATGTGTCAAAGCAGACAGTGAGTTATTTGTAGAAGTAAAAACAATTAATCCTACAAAGAACAATATGGTTCGGATTACAAAGAATGAGTGGAGAGCAATGCGTGAAACTACAAATCCAGACAAATATGAATTATTCATCGTCTGCCACAGTGGGGACTTAATCACGAAGATGATTCGGATTAAGTCTGCATGGAAAACATTACAGGAAGTGTTTTCAAAGCTCGATCGGCAAGCCCTCACTAATTTTGAGTATAAAGAAGGTAAAGCAGATGTTTTAATTGGGCTACAACTTAATGAAAATGGTTTAGCTAATGAGATATTGTTTAACTGGAAAAGGCTGGCGAAAACTCGCTTCAGTGAGAATATAGAAGAAGTTTCTTCATAATTGTTACTCGCTTGAAACTTGTAGGGTGCGTCAGTTCGAGATTGTCGATTTTTAGCGAAAATAATGGCGACTGACGCACCCTACGACTCTTCTTGTAGGGTGCGTCAGTTCAAGATTGTCGATTTTTAGCGAAAATAACACTAACTGACGCACCCTACGACTCAACTCGGTGTTAGCAATATTAGCTGTTTTGATAAGATCGATCGCACTTCATCCAATCCCACCTCAACATCCACCAAAATCTCTCCCACAGTTTTCTGTATCTCTTGCTCCCCCCCTTGGTAAGGGGGGGCTGGGGGGGGTGAACAACCTTGCAGAAACTCAAATTCAGCACTTGACAAATTGACCAATTGGTAATTGCAATCAAACACTTGTTGACTCGGCCAACCGTGCATACAAACACTCAACTCTGGAATTGCCGCCAAAAGTGCTTTATCATCCGACCAATCAATCTTATTAACAGGCTTTTTCCCCAAGAAAAACTCGTAATGACTTATTTCCGTATCCAACAATTCAATTAATCTATAAAGCTCCCGTTCCGTCAAACCTTGAGATCTTTCGATCAATTCCGGTGCTTTGCCCAAAAGTCTTTCTAACTGCCAATATCCCGGATTTGAAAAACCGATAAATTCCAATCCAGAAGCGTCAATTAACTCAAACAATGTGTCGATATTGTAGTCAATTTCCTGCGGGTGAACGTACATATCCGCAAAACATTCGTCTCGCAGATTTTCTCCGGCCCAACGCTGTTTTTCGTACTTGACAAGTCGGTTGGTTTCTGGTAAAGAAGCAAAAATTTGACGGCCGACTTTGACACCATCGGGATAGTCGCCTTTTTGAGTTCCTTGGAGAAGGGCGATCGCCCTTTGCATCAGCTCGATTTCCCAGCGGCCCAATTCAGCATAAACAAAAATGTGCATCAAGCCACCGCTAGCCAACTTCGCCGCCAGCGCTTGAATGCCACGAATTGGATCGGGTAAGTGGTGCAGCACACCCACGCAGTTGATCAAATCGAACTCGCCTTCGAGTTGATCCGCATCGTACAAGCTGAGGTGACGAAAATCTGCCGATCGCGCGCCCGATCGCCTACAGCGTTCTTGTGCTACCTTCAAAGCACCGGAACTAAGGTCGATCGCCGTCACCGACGCTTCAGGATTCAGGTGAATCAGATAATCCGTACTCGAACCCGTGCCGCAGCCAGCATCTAAAATCCGAATATCCAGTTTTGGCGGCTTTTGGCCCGTGCAGAAACTGTAAGCATCCGGCCAACTCCAGCGCCAGTTGTACCCAGGCGGCGGTTCGTC
>DMYK01000546.1:2976-3685 GCA_003483675.1 Microcoleaceae cyanobacterium UBA11344 | reverse complement strand
CTCTTCAAGTGCTAGTTTCAACGTCGGATATTCATATTGAAAACCACTAACTAAAGTGCGTTTTGGCAATACTTGCTGACCTTCCAAAACAACTTTTGCTCCGTCTCCCAACAGCAATTCTAAAGCAAAAGCTGGCACCGGCAACCAAGAAGGCCGCTTTAAAATTTCTCCTAATGTTTCGCACAATTCATTCATCCGCACTGGATTAGGTGCTGTCGCATTCAAAACACCTTCAATTTGCGGATTTTGCAAAGCATACAATATTAAATTAACCACATCATCGCGGTGAATCCAAGAAAACCATTGTTTCCCTGTGCCGATCGGACCACCAGCAAATAATCTAAAAGCAGGTACCATTTTTGCCAGGGCACCTCCCATTCCCAAAACTATCCCCAGCCGCAAAATTACTAGCCGCGTTCCCGCATTTTTCACCGGTTGCGCCGCACTTTCCCACTCTTTGCAAACAGTCGCTAAAAAATCATCCCCACCCAGGCTATTTTCCTCAAACTCGGCGGTTTCGCTGGTTCCGTAAAAGCCGATCGCACTTGCACTCACAAACACCGATGGTTTAGGATTAGCAAGTGCGATCGCCTCGACCAATTTTGCCGTTGTTAATTTGCGACTATCCAGAATTGCTTGCTGGCGCGCCGCTGTCCACCTTTCCTCAGCGATCGGCACTCCGGCTAAATTTACCACACCATCGCAGCCC
>DMYK01000546.1:0-2946 GCA_003483675.1 Microcoleaceae cyanobacterium UBA11344 | reverse complement strand
GGATAAGCTGAAGCGGGAAAAACTCGCCGAGCTCGCTCCGAGTCGCGGGCTAAAACCAGCACCTGATGTCCTTCCGAATGCAGCCTCTCTACCAAACGGCTACCTACAAATCCCGTTGCTCCCGCGATCGCTACTTTCATTTTTAACCCGCAATTCACATTTTTAGTAGTTTAGGACTTTCTCCGTCAACTGTCATGCTGAGTCCAGAGCCCGCCTGCGTTCGTGCCGCGTAAACTCCGCGAAGGATCATGAAGCATCTGGGCCCTAATAGAGATCCTTCGCTACGCTCAGGATGACTTAATTTCGTTACAGTGCGTAAGTCCCATAGTTTAGACGATCGTCCAAACTTGTTTTAAATTATGCAAAAATAAAGATCAGCCTCGATCGCCTCGCCACAAGCTTTATGTATTCTGGTTAAACTAATGGGGGACGCGAAAATCACAAACAATGCCTGCAACAAAATCAAAGCTTCTAATTGCTGCTACGATCGTCATCGCAGCCGGTAGCGCCGGGGCCTACTTTTACATCCAGAGTTTGACGAACAAAGTATCCAACCCTCAAGACAGCGCCAAAGTTGTACCCGACAAAGCAATGATGGTCGCGTTCATCTCCCCCAATCCCCAAGCGTTGTCTCAGTTGCAGCAATTTGGCACCCCAGGCGCTCAAAAGTTGGTTGGCGAGAATTTGAAGACTTTTCAAGATCAGAGCTTAGCAGGGACTGAAATTGACTATGACAAGGACTTAAAACCTTGGTTAGGCGGTGTGATGGTGGCCTTGCTTCCCCCTGATGGTGAGGCGAAGACGGAACCCCCGAAACTGCTGTTGGTGGTAAGCGTGAAAAATAAAATTAGCGCTTGGATTTTTGCTAATAAATTAAAATCTCAGCAAGGTGCAAAAACTCAGGAAAGCGAGTATAAAGGGATAAAAATTTCTGAGATTACAGAACCAAGCGGCAAGGGCTACAGTGTGGCTTTGCTTGACGATCAATTAGCGATCGCTCCTTTGAAAAAAACTGTGGAATTGGCGATCGATACTTTTAAAGGACAGCCTTCTCTCGCCTCGCAGCAGAGTGCAACTAAGTTTTTGGCTGAAAGTGCAGGGGTACAAAATCCGATCGCAACTGTTTATATTCCTGATTATCCGGCGGCGATGGAGCAACTTCAAGCTAATTTGCAGCCCGATGTGAAATTGCCTTCAACCATGATTTCGCAGTTCAAACAAGTCAAGTCAATGGTGGCCGCAATTGGGGTCGATCCGGCGGGATTGAGGGTAAAAACTATTGCTAAATTAGACACCAAATTTGCTGAGAAAAATCCACAATTTGCATCGAAATTGTTGCCGAAATTTCCGGGTGAAACTATTGCTTTAATTGGCGGTAAGGGAATTGATAAAGTTTGGTCGGAAGCAACCGCAGAGGCGAAAAATAGCCCGGAACTTACCAGCAGTATGAAGCAGATTCGGGATGGTTTGAAGCGGTTGGATTTGGATGCGGATCGAGATGTTTTTGGTTGGATGAATGGGGAATTTGCGATCGGGGCGATCGCTTCCAATCAAGGTATTTTGGCTCAGTTTGGGATGGGCGCAACGATGATTTTTGAAACTAGCGATCGCCCCACAGCCGAAACGATGCTCAAAAAACTCGATGCGATCGCCAAAAGCAATCCTACAGTCAGTGTCGCCCCCAGACAAGTGCAGGGTAAGGAGGTTACGGAGTGGAAAATACCGCAACAAGGGACTTTATTCGGGCACGGCTGGCTGAATCAAAATACGATGTTTGTAGCTTTCGGGGGGCCTTTAGTTGATGTGATTAGTGCTACTCCGCCACAGCCGTTAAGCAGCAGTCCGAATTTTCAGGCGATCGCCACTTCTGTCTCACCGGGCGATCGGGGTTACTTTTATTTGGATATGGAAAAAACCATGTCTTGGGCTAACCAATACCTGCTCAAAGCAGCACCAACTTTAGTTTCACCACCCACCACTGAAGTGCTAAATTCTATTCGAGGAGTTAGCATTGTCACAACTTCCCCAGAGCCCTCAATTGCTCAATTGGAAATGCTGTTTTCCTTCAAATCTAATTAGCTAATTGGGAATAGGGCATTGGGCATTGGGCATTTGATATCAAATCCGGTTTGTATCGAGGAAGATTGATTATTGTGGGGTAGGGAAACGGCATTGCCGTGTCCTCCGTGGCCTGATTTGTGGAACAGGCATCTTGCCTGTTCAAACTCGGCACTACCTCATGTCCTTCTCTTAAATTTAGCTAGAATATTCTTGAAATTGGCCAATAACAAAACCAAACCCCAAACCGCAACACCCGCACCAATACTAATCAACAACACCAACACAAAAGGATGAATTTCTACCTTAATTAAAGGCCAATAAAACTTCTGACTAGGTGCATCTTGCTTGATGAAATAAGGAGCACTGCTGGCTACCACACCCGCCGCCCCCAAACCAAAACCTACAGCTTGAATTGTTACCTCTAGTTTCGCATCCCGGTAGGCTTCTTCGATCGCCACAATAGCTCGAATTGCCTCCGTTGCTTGCTCTAGCAACCCCGAACCGTGTTTGAAATAGCCTAAATCAGCTTGAATCTGCCTTTGAAACTGCGGACAAGTTTCTTTACTGAATGCTGCGAGGAAAATTAAATCGGTATCACTATCATTATACTTTTTAGCTGCTTTGATGTCAAGACTTATTTGATTTAATTTATCCTGGTAATTTTGGGCATTAATGGCGATCGTATTTTGCCTAAACTCCAAATCAATCAGCATTCGGGCATACTTCACAGCCCGTGGCGGCATCTCAATCATCTGACTTGCCAGATATTCTAATTCCTCCTCCTTTAAACCAACACCTTTCGAGTGTCGCTGCTGAGATTGATCCCGCTGCAAATACTTAAAAGTCTTGTCAATATCCAGTTCAATTTGTTTATATTCCTCGCGA
>DMYK01000547.1 GCA_003483675.1 Microcoleaceae cyanobacterium UBA11344 | reverse complement strand
GTAGATTTTGTCAGCCCAAAAGGCGGCAAATATCCGATGGTTGGGATTGATTTAGAAGACCGGCTAAATCAGGCTTTTTGAGAGGATTCGGAACAGGTTGCGCGAGGAGAAAATACTCTCAATCCTGCACAAATTGACCCGCAGAATATGGCGCTATTTTCTATGCTGGGGGACAGGGGACGTGGGATTTTGCTGATCATCAGGAACTTGCTGGGATGGCTGCTGCTATTTATGAAGCAGACGGCATTTTGGGTGCTGTCTGTCACGGGCCAGCGGCGTTAGTTAATATTCAGTTGTCTGATGGTGAGTACCTGGTTGCTAACAAGACTGTCGCAGCTTTTACCAATGAAGAGGAAGTGGCTGTGGGATTGACTGACATAGTGCCGTTTTTACTGGAATCGAAGTTAATTGAACGCGGGGCTAATTTTACCAAGGTTGCTAATTTTCAGGCGCATGGCTGTTGCGGGCGATCGGCTTGTAACAGGCCAAAACCAGGCTTCAGCAGCAGGTGTAGGCGAACAAATGGTAGAGTAGATACAAAATCATGATTTGTAAAACTCTCTCTTCTCTTCCTCTGTGTTCTCTGTGTTCTCTGTGGTTCATTTAAAAAAGTCTCCTCTACAAAGCTGTAGACTATTGCTCTAGTACCGACCATTTTTGTATTCGGTTAACCGCACTCAAATAGCCACTTTCTTCCGAGAACATTACCGCCAAATCTTCGTCATTGATGTAAACTCACCCGCGATCCCTCAGCATAACCACTGCATAGGGATCGCCGGTTGACAACTTTTTATTGATTCTAATCTGCAAAAACAATGTCAAATTTGGTAGTGTGGATTCAGAGGCACCTCAAAATGTTGACCGTAAAATAAAACTTGAGCATAAATTGATAATTCATGCTGATTATTGCAAGAGCTACATGAATAAGCTATTAGGGCATAATGTATTTTGAGCGCACAGGGTATGGAACTAAATTTAAAGAAATTTTATAAGGCTTGCAATCCCAGCTACACCTTAGCAGTAGCAAATCAAGAAGACCGACAATACTATATCGATTTCTCAACCGTGCGGGGCGGCACAATCGTAGAACAATTGGAGCGCACCATCAGCCACCTCTCCCCTGACTCGCCCACCTGTCAATTATTCACGGGCCATATTGGCTGTGGGAAATCTACAGAATTGTTGCGGCTGCAAGCTGAATTGGAGCATCAGGGATTTCACGTAGTCTACTTTGAGTCTAGCAAAGACTTAGATATGGCAGATGTTGATATTACTGACATTTTGTTGAGCGTTGCTCGTCAGGTGAGCGAAAGCATTGAGAAGATGAAAATTAAGCTGCAACCTACTGGTTTTAAAGCTTTGCTGAAAGGGGTGGCAGATGTTTTTCAAACTCAAATTGACCTGAAAGCTGAAGCTGCTTTGCCTGGTGTTGGTGGCATAAATGCCAGTACGGATGGAGAGTTTTCTTTGGCTTTGGGAATTGGCAAAATTACTGCTAAAACTAAAGATGCTCCTAATTTGCGCTCGGAGTTGAGGCAATATTTGGAGCCGCGAACTAATGTAATTTTGGATGCTCTGAATAATGAGTTGCTCGAACCGGCTAATCAAGCACTCAAACGCCTGGGTAAACAAGGACTTGTGGTCATTATTGATAATCTCGATCGCATACATTTGTGCGTGAAGCCAACCGGGCGACTTCAGCCGGAATATCTGTTTGTAGACAGGGGCGAACAGTTGGCCAGACTCAATTGTCACGTAGTTTATACAATTCCTTTGGTGCTGATTTTCTCTAACGATTTGGCTCAGCTTACCAATCGATTTGGGGTAGATCCAAAGGTATTACCAATGGTGCTGGTGCAGTTCCGCGACGGTTCTGAGTGCGCTCAGGGCGTGGAATTGTTGCGACAGATGGTTCTAGCTCGCGCTTTTCCTGCGTTGGAGCCGATCGCACGTTATGCTTGGATTGGCAAGATTTTTGATGCTCCCGAAACTCTCGATCGCCTTTGTCGAGTCAGCGGTGGTCATGTCCGCAATTTGCTGCAACTGCTGTATAGTTGTCTACAGAAACAAGACCCCCCTTTGTCGCGGGAAACTTTGGAAAATGTGATTATCCAGCGCCGCCATCAGCTTACTTTGGCGATCGAACCGGATGAATGGGCACTGCTGCGCCAAGTCGCTGCTACTAAAACTGTGAGTGGAGAGACTAAATATCAAACTTTATTGCGTAGTCTTTGGGTGTTTGAATATCGTTATGGTGAGGATTATTGGTTTGATGTTAATCCCATATTGGCAGATGCAAAAGAGTTGACGGTTGACCGTTGATTAATGTTCTTGGTTCTTGGTTATTGGTTATTAGTCGCCCTAAGCGAGTAACCAATAACCAAGAACAAGTAACAAGTAACAAATCAGCTCAAATCCGGTTGCATCAGAATGATGTTTAGGGTTGTTTTTGAATAATTAAACCGCAGAGGACACTCTTGACGCAGAGTCAGAGAAGAGAGAGAGATGAATGATTCCGATGCCAAGGGATTTGTTCTAACAAATAACAAGTAACAAATAACAAATAACAAATAACCAAAATGATTAAAGGCACTACTAAAATATTGGGAGTAATCGGTCATCCGATCGCACATTCTCTGTCACCCGCGATGCACAATGCTGCGATTTCCCATTTGGGAGTCGATTTTGTTTACCTAGCCTTTCCGGTAAAACCAGAGGATTTAAAAGTTGCCCTTTTAGGCTTTGGGGCGATCGGCGTGAGGGGATTTAGCGTCACGATTCCCCACAAACAAGCCATTTTATCGCTGCTGTCGGAGGTTTCTCCCATTGCTCGTGCGATCGGCGCTGTCAATACCGTATACCTGACTGA
>DMYK01000548.1:6082-7950 GCA_003483675.1 Microcoleaceae cyanobacterium UBA11344 | reverse complement strand
GACGAGAATGTTGAGGTGTTGTTGGAGACATCACTCGGTTACTTGCAATCGGAATTCGACTGGCGATTAATTTGGATCGGATTGTACGATCGCCAAGCCCATCGATTGTTCGGCAAAGGTGGCATGACTCCCAATGGCGATATCAGCTTCCTCAAACAGCGGTTTGCCCTGAGTCCGGGGGATTTGCTAGAACAAGTGGTAATTGAACTCCGATCGGTGGGAGTCCCAGATTTGCGCGAGGAAAACCGAGCCGGAGAATGGCGCTCCTGGGCTCAAACTTTCAACATTCAAGGTACAACTTTGTTTCCGCTCCGCTACAAAGACCGCTGCTATGGCGTAGTTTTGCTGGGCGTAGCGGAGTGGGGAGCGTCGCCGACTGCGAGGGAAAAAACGCAACTGGGCATCATATTTGGAGCGCTGGCAACTGCTCTTTATCAAATCGAAAAAGACTGGCAGCGAACTCTTGCCAAACACCCAGACTTGTCGTTGATCGCACTGATTTCGCAGTTGCGCGAACTACGATCGCTCGATCAATATTTGGAAGCGGTAGTCGAAGGGGCCCATGAATTTATCGAGCCGACACGTACCAATGTTTACTGGTTTGAGCGAGAGCGACGCTATTTTTGGCGCCGAGTTAGCAACCGCCAAGTTGCTCCGAGTTTGGGCGGGCCCAGCCGACCGGCTTCTGGGATCACTGTGCAAGACTTGGGCGAATTCTATCAGGCTTTGGCAAAGGAACAAATGGTTTGGATTGGAGAGTCTCACAGTTCTCTGAAAACTGAACTGACGGGGCGGCTGATGCAGCAAATCCGGGCTCGTTCTCTGCTGGCGGCACCTATTGTTTTAGAAGGCGAATTGTTGGGATTTTTGGCAGTTGAAGCCAGCGAACCGCGAATTTGGCAAGATCATGAAAAAAATTACCTGCGCGGAGTGGCGCAATTAGTGGCTCTGACGGCTCCGTTGTCGAATCTGGAAGCGCGGATTCAGAAAACTGAGATCGATCGCGATTTAACCGCCGGCATCGCTCGTGCTATCTACAACGATGCTGACTGGGAAGTGACTCTCAAAAATACTGCCTCGCAACTGTGCGATCGGCTAAACTGCGAATATTTTCTGCTGCTGCTCTACAACGAAGAACAGGATCGGTTTGAAATTGTCTGCCAAAATCAACCTCGCAATCGCAGGGCAGTGCCGTCGCCGCTCAAAGCTCTCGATGTGGCCGATTTGCGACTGCTGGAAGCCCCAGGGGAAGCTCTGGCCATTGAAAATTGGGAGGAAGATAGGCGCCTCACAGCTTGGCGGGAAGCGCTCACAGAAGCGGGAATCCGCTCGCTCTTAGCGTTGAGCACTCGGGGGCTGAAGGCAGAAGCAACAGGGAACAAGGAAGAGAGAGTAAACTCCAATCCCAAATCGATCGAGGGTTTGCTGGTTGTCGGGCACAGTGCTACTCGCAGTTGGAGTCGATCGGAACGAGAATTAGTTCGGGTAGTTAGCCAACAGCTAGGACTAATCCTGCACCAGTGGCAGCAGGCTTCAGAAATCAACAAGTACGAAGAATTTTACAAAGCGATCAAGTCAGGCTTTGCTGTGTTGCAGCAGTCACCCGAAGGGCTGTCTGGGCAACAGATATCTGCCACCTCACCGCAGATTTTCCCAGACTTGCCGCTGCACAAGCTAGAGCGTAACTTTGCTCAACACGTTGCCCAGACGGTTTCCTGTCCTTTAGTTGCGGTAATTACTTGGAATCCGGGGCAACAGTTCGCTTCTCTTGCCGCGGCGGTAGCAGCCAATCCCGTCTTTGCGCTCAATCCTCTTGCCGCGATTCCTGTCCAAACAGATGTTTTGATTCAACAAACCCTGGCTACTAG
>DMYK01000548.1:4937-6055 GCA_003483675.1 Microcoleaceae cyanobacterium UBA11344 | reverse complement strand
GCAGTCCGGGGATTGGCGAGATTCTGACGGTGGCGCTGCGGACTGCCCCAGAACACGCTCCTGTGGGAATTGTAGTCGCTGCGGATGCTGCGGGGCGCTGCTGGTCGGAGTTGTCGGTGAATTTGCTGGGCGGGATGGCGGATCAGTTGGCTTGGTGGCGCAGGTATTTGGCGGTGCAATCTGTGCTGGAGTCGCAGCGATCGCATCTGGAGTTGCTCAACTGGTACAAGCAGCGCCGTTTCGAGGAATTTTACCGAACTTTGGGAGCAGGAGTAAAGGAGTTGGGGGAGTTGAGTCAATCTATTTTGCACTCAGCCGGGGAACAGAAAGATACTCTGAAAACTTTGCGCTACCAGCAGGTTTTGCGGCAAATTGGCAATACTTTGGGGTCAACTCATTTGGTGCTGAGACAGGAACAGTGGCGGCTGCAATGGGGACTGGATGCGGTGTCTGTGAGTGCTTGGCTGAAGCGAGGGCTCGCTCGAACGGCCGCCTTGGTCAAACAGTCAGAAATTTTGCTGGAAGTGCACCGAGAAACTGGCGTTTCGCTGCCTGCAGGTCAGGTTTTGAGCGTTCGCGGGGATAGTATCAAGTTGGATTTGGTGCTGTACGAATTGCTGGCTGCGGCTTGCCGACGCTCTGATGTTGGGGGCAAGATTGAGATTCGCTATCAACTTTTGGGGCCAGATTTGGTGGAGTTGTCTATTACTGATAGTGGCACGATCGATCGACAGTTAATTGCTGCATTCAATATCGGTTCCGGGCCTGATATATTAGTCCCTTCTAGTCTGAATAAGCCGATGGTTCAAAATTTATTGAATTGTCAGCGAGCGATGCGTTTAATGGGGGGAAATTTTTCTATGGAAATCTTGGAAAATAATTTAGTTGTGGCTCGGTTGGTGATGCCGATGGTGAGTTCTTAATGCAAAAATCCCAATCTGCGATCGAAGATTGTAGGGGCGAGTTTAGCTAGGATCTATATTAGACAGGACTTACGCATTTCAACGTATAGCCGGATGTTGAAGGAAGAAGGAAGAAGGAAGAAGGAAGAAGTAATCATCGCAAGGGGTTTCAGCGATTGAGAAGGTCCGGCGTCGTCTTGGCGGTTGCTATAAGTC
>DMYK01000548.1:0-4875 GCA_003483675.1 Microcoleaceae cyanobacterium UBA11344 | reverse complement strand
TATATTTGGATATTGTTAAGAACGAGCTCTCCGGCCCGTTCCACAAGAACATCAATTTTATTGTGGGCTGGGCATCTTTCCCGCCTCTGAAAGGCTTTCAGAACTAGGAAAAAATTTCTGAGTTATCCAATCAGTTAAAATGTGAGAAAGCAATCCCATCGGGCCAGCAAATAGACAGAGTGCGAGAGAATGAATCGTCCAAACTCCGGTGCGTTGTCCTTCTAAATAAATCCAACGCCCGACAAACAAATCCATCACTAAAAAATGTATCCATCCCGTAGCTGCTGCGGTTTCTTCCCCAAGAAATTTGGCGATATCTGCTAGTTTGGGATTTGACAAAGCTGCCGCGTTTTCTGGAGTGATGCTGAGCACAAACAAATAGATGTACAGGGTGGCTAGCACTGCAAAGGGGAGGAAAGAATTCATCACTTTTCGGGTGATTCCCCAGTTGGGCAATAAAATCATGATTGCCCAGAATGGCAAAACAAACAAGTTTGCTCCGGTAAAAATTAGTTCGGGTGTCATATACTGTATGCTCCTGCAAATTAATCCAACATTTTTCAGCTATTAAGATTAGTTTACACAATTTTTGCTAAAATATCTAAAAATTATGACGGACGCACAGACTATATCATCCAAAATATAAAATATGAAATCTCAACTCATAACAGCTTATGACAACAAAATATGATAATTTTCCCGATTGGTGTTTGCACAAAGAAAATATTTCTGCCGATGCTAAACACACTGTAGAAATTCTGTTGCAAATATCAGAGACTGCTGAGTGCGATCGAGCTAATAAACTACTTGCTAGCACCACAGAACTCAACCTCAGACTTTCTCAAATTACCGATATCAGTCCCCTCTCATCTTTCACTCAACTTACTACTCTCATCCTCGCCAGCAATCAAATATCCGATCTCACTCCTCTGGAATCTTTAACTAAGCTGGAGACTCTGGTTTTGGATGTTAATCAAATATCAGATATCAGCCCGCTTTCCTCTATGAAAAATCTGACACAACTCGTTCTAGATACCAATCAAATATCAGATATTAGTCCCCTTGCACCTTTGACTAATCTTACCACACTTGTCTTGTTTGACAACAAAATTTCTGAGGTCATTCCCCTGAAATCACTGAGGAAATTAACTCGGCTGATTTTGTACAACAATACAATTTCCGATCTCACTTATTTGGAAAATTTGACTGAACTCACTACTCTCTATCTTTACAACAATAAAATATCAGATATCACTCCTCTAGCTTCCTTGAAAAATCTCAAAACTCTGTTTTTGTTCGGAAATCAAATATCAGACATTAGTCCGCTGGAATCCCTAACTAACTTGACTAAATTGGTTTTATTCCAAAATCAAATCTCAGATGTTAGTGCTTTGGCATCACTAACTAATTTAACTGAACTCAACCTCGGCAATAATCAAATATCTGACATCACTCCGCTCAAATCGCTGACTAATTTGACTGAACTTTATCTGTTCAACAATCCGATTTCCGATAGCAGCCCGCTGCAAGCTTTAAATAACTTATTTTTGCTTGACTTGTACAAGAATCAAATCTCTGATGTTAGTTTCTTGCAATCTTTGCGAAAGTTAACTACAGTAGATTTGCGCGGAAATCCCATAGTTAATAAAATTTGCCCTGTCAATCCTGAATCTGTATGTCGGTTTTAATTGTTAAGATGGCAGACGGCTTGCGATTAGTACGATATAATATCAAACATCAGTATAAGGAGGAAGTGAAGTTATGAGCGGACATGATGCTTTAATGTTAGGATTGCTGCTGTTGCCCGGTTTGGCTTTGTCGATCGCAATTATCGGCGCTTTTGCCGCTGGCGGGTGAGCAATACCGACAGGTTTCAACCTGTCGCTACAGAGTCGAAGTCCGCCTATGCAGACTAATATTGCGATCGACTTATAAAAATTGTGCAGTCAAATCAGAATTTACGAGGGTATTTGCGCACAATATTCCCGATGCTGCGACGGCGGGAATGCCAATTCCTGGCATGGTGCTATCTCCCACTCGATACAAACCTTTGATGGCTGTTTTCGGGCCGGGAAAAGTGCCAGTACCAGCCGCAATTGCAGGCCCGTAAGTACCTTGATAGCGACGCAAAAATCGAGCGTGGGTTAACGGTGTACCGATCGACTCTAAGACAATTCGCGATCGCACATCTGGTATAATTTTTTCTAAAGCTTGGAAAAGAGATTGCGCTCGCGATCTCTTTTTTTCTTGATAAAATTCGCCATATTCCCAACCTGCATAGGGTTCTAAAGTATAAGCATGAATGGCGTGATGTCCGGGGGGTGCGAGGTTTGCATCCCAGACTGTAGGAATCGAAATCATGCAAGTATTTCCGGGTACTGTAATGTCAACGTTGCTATCATGAACGACGACGTGGTGGCCGGTCAAACCTTCGATTCCTTCGGCTTTAATTCCTAAATGTAGGTGCATGAAACTGTCTATTGCTGGGGTAGATAAGGCTATTTTGCGATCGGCCTCCGGCACATCTTCAGGCCGCAGTAACTTTGTATAAGTATCCCAGATAGTCGCATTTGAGATCACAATTGGTGCGTGGATAATTTCGCCATTTTGCAAGCGAACACCGGTTGCTGTGCCGGATTTCACTAAAATTTGCTCTACGGGAGTTCCCAGCCGCAATACTCCTCCCCAGCGCTGCAAACCTCTGACTAAAGCATCGACGATCGCACCACTGCCACCGACAGGATATTCGATCACTGAGCGCGATCGTTCCCCAATCATAAAAGCGATTTCCGGTGCCACAGTTCCGTGCGCTTTCAAACCCGACAGCAAAAAGCACTCCAAATCGATCAAACGTCGCACCCAAGGATCGCGCACATCGCGATCCATCAACTGGCCCGCAGAACCGCCGATCGCCCCTAACAGCGGCAGCAGCTTGAGCAGAGATGGCCAGTACCGAGACAGTAAAACAGGTATCAATTGCCAGTCCGATCTGAGCGCCACCACCGGTATTCCACGCAAAGCTTCATATAAAACCAATAATTTTTGTTGGAATTGCAGCAATTCCTGAGCACCTTGCGGTGTAAATTCAGCTACGGCATCTAAGTATTTTTTCGCATTAGCATAAATCGGCAAACTCCCCTCTGGAAAATGATAATGTCCCAGGGGGTCGTAGGGAATTGTGGCGATCGATTCCTCCAAAATATCAAAGACTTGCCGCAAAGGATTGAACGACTGCGGGTCAGTCAACCCGCAATAAAAAGAAGGCCCAGAATCAAAGTGAAATCCTCGGCGCGAAAAGCTGTGAGCCGCGCCGCCCGGTATGGTGTGGCTCTCACAGACGAGTACCCGCGAACCGTAGCGAGCTAGCATCGCGGCGGCGACTAAGCCGCCAAGGCCACTACCAATTACAATTGCCTCAAAGTCTTGCATTTATCAAATGTGCTATGATTTTATTATTTCTTGCTGATTGTTGACAGGGTATTTTTGGGGGAGGAAGCTATGAAAGCTTTATCTATTTTAGATGAAGTTGTGCGAGAATTAGAACAAGATCTCAATGTTACGCGGATCAAAAGGATAGTATTTTTTGCCTGTAAAGAGTTTTGGGCAAACGATCCGAACCAGATCGCCGATACAGATTTACGCAGTTTAATCGAAGAGCTGTGCGCCAAATACAGCAGATTAGAAGATATTGAAGCAGTTTTAAATAGTATAGTTTCCAAGGTAAATAAAAAAACCGAGTACGCTTTAGTTTCCGACCAAATCGTCTGCCAACTTAGCAGGCTGTACGAATACGAAGACTTCACAAAATTAGAAACAAATATCTCTAATTTTGGCGGTCAGCAAGCGCTTGTTCAAGACCACTTCAGTGCGGAAATGTCAGCAGGAGAGTCAAGGGACAGAGACCCGGGTAATTTATTTGATGTCCGACAAAAGATTTTGCAGCAAACAAATCCGTTGAGGGCAAAAATCCTAATTTTTTCTACTCTTTATCACGAGTTTACTTTTAGCGATCGCGACTGGCTGCTGCTGAAAAAGCAAGAACTTGACAATCTCCTACGGCAACTTTTTAATGTCTGTCCTACGGTGGCAGAACTCGAATCTCAGTTGTACAGAATTGCGAAGCATCTCGACAACAAAGATGAAAGCGACCAAGCTGCTAGCGTGATTATCAAAGCGCTGAATCCTTGTTACGAAAAAATGCAACAGGAAGAACGGGATCGAGCCGAAGATTCTGCTACTGAAGATTGCGATCGGACACATTTAAACAACGGTGTTTATGAACAGAGCAAGCTGATTAACGACGTGAGAGATTATCTTGAACCGGGCGATATTACTCGGATCGTTCAAGCTGCTCCTGCTCACTATCATTATGACCCCCAGAAGAGTTACTTAGTGCCGGCAGCAGTCGAAATTATACCCTTTAAAGAACCAGAAACAGCTAGCAGTTCGACTGCTGATTTCCAGCAGGAATTGGCAGCAATGTCGCAGGTCGAAGAAACGCCGAGAGTCGAAATTTACGATCGGGGAACTGCTGTCACTAAAAATATTAGCGACTCGATTAAAGAAAAGTTGGGCTTAGAAGAAGAAATCAAAGGATTGGTGAGTCAAAGTGCTAACTCGGCCACGGCCCAAATAGAAAGAATATTTAGCGAATTAGAAGCTAATGTTAACGCTGAATGCGATCAAACAAAATTAGAAGAGCGTCTGTATTGGAAATATAAAAGTCTCATAAATTACGTAGAAAACGTTCAAAAATTTACAGGAAAATTAATCAAACTTCTCAGAGAATTGGAGTCAAAAGAAAGCGGGCGATCGACTCCTCAAACCCAGGCTAATGTTGCTGAAAAAGTTTCGGAAACAGAGCAGACAAAATCC
>DMYK01000086.1 GCA_003483675.1 Microcoleaceae cyanobacterium UBA11344 | reverse complement strand
TTGACATGAGTTTTATCGGTGATCGGGAAGGGTTCGGCAACGGATTCTGTAACGGATGTAGCGGATGTAACGGAGGTCAGGCAGAAGGCAGATGCAATTCTACTGCTGACAGCAATCCGAATTTAAAAGGTAAATCTGGTATTTTAGCGTACACAAAATACAGATTCAAGACCCTGTAAGTCATAGACTAATTGTTGCCATTCTGCTGAGTTACTCAGAGAATATGTATCAAACTGACTCCCTTTTTCTAAGGAAAAACTGCAAAAACTTTCTACCCAGTGCAACAGAGTTTCTGTACTCAAAAAAGGCGTACACTTCAAAGATTCTTGAAGCCACTGCTGCATCCCGATTAGATCTTCTTGACAGTAAGCCTGCCAAGCCTTCCAGACTAAAAAGCTGTAGCGCACCCGGTTTTCTACCTTCGTCATCCACGTCTGCACCTCTTTTTGAGTAACAAATTGATCTCTTTCGCGATCGCAAACTAAAGCCTTTTCGATCGCCTCAATCGACTCTGCCAACATCCGTTCCTCTTTGAATAGTTTCTCGGCTCGCTGCTTACAAGCTTGACCGATTTGATGTCGTAATTCTGGATTCATCGCCCAAGCTTCTACAGTTTTCGCCAATTCCCTCGCGGTTCCCTCTGGATCGGTATTCGGATCGGGCAACAATTTCCCAGCATCGCCGAGCCCTTCTGGAATGCCGCCCGCTGCCGAAGCAACTACCGGCAATCCTTTAGCCATCGCTTCCATGACTGCAAAAGAAGGCGCTGCATCTGCGAGAGATGTCAAAATGAATATATCGCTAGCATCCAGCCAATCAATGATATCCCAGCGCTGTCCGATCAACTTCACGCGATCGCTCACCCCTAACTTTCTAATAGTTTCCCTCAATTCTATTTCTACATCGCAAGAGCTTCCCTCACCTGTTCCTGCCCAGACAAAATACAGTTTAGACCAAACAGGAGACTGTTTCAACTGCTTGATTGCTTCGATCTGATATCGATGCCCCTTAATCGGTGTCAATCGAGCCGATGTGAAACAAACAATCGCATCTTCAGGAATTTCTATTTCTTGTCGCAGGCGTTGACGAGCCACAGCATTAGGAGGTGCAAAATATTCTGGAGAACGCCCCAAGTAAATCACTTGCCCCTTATTTTTGGGTAAATCAAAGCCATCGCACAATAAATTCAAATGTTCGTAAGCGCCAACAATCAACGCTCTAGCTTGTAGGCACTGGTACAGCACTCCCTCTCGATAAGGAACTACATCCCCGTAGGCAAAAATTGCGTGTTCTGGCATGACTAAACCGATTACCATCATGTATGGTATCCCCATTTCAATAACTACCTGTTTAGCTGCAAAATTGGAATAGGGCCAGCCATCGCTAAAAATAATCAGATCCGGTTTATTACTAGAAAAAATCTCTTGTGCATCCTGAGTATTTCTTAACACCCGCGATAAATCTTTATAGCTGCTAAAATCCAGCCACAAGTGATCTATACCTAACTCTCGTTCTCGCTCAACCAAGGGGCTAGAATGTTTGGTTTGCACGCAAGTGACTCGATAGCCCAACAGGGCTAACTGACAGAGAATGGCATGGTTGTACTGCGCTACTCCTCCCACGCCCGGATCGTCGGTGTTGTAGAGTAAAATGTGCGATTTCCTACGGGATAGCTTCGCTTCACGGGCTTTTGGAGGTGTAGAAATAGAACTCTGTTGGGATTGGGGTGGATTAGTCATCACCATCAAAATTATATCTTGCCATTCCCTTAACTGACTCAGGGAATAACCATCAAAATTATTACCGTATTCTTCAGAAGCCATCTTAAAAGTTTGTAGCCAATTCAAGACTGTTTCCGTGGACGAAAAAGGGGTATATTGCAACGACTTTTCCAAACACTCTGCCATCTCTGCTATATGACCGTCGCGATACATTCGCCATGCCATCCAAACAAAGCATTGATAGCGTTCCTGTTTTTTTAAGCGTAGGATTGATTTAGGTAAATCAGGTCTAGCAAAGAATTTTTCCATCATAATCTCCGTATTTTTCATAAGTGGAAAACCGCTGGACATGAGACTAGAGTTGTGCTGGCGATAACAGGTAAGAATCTCTTCTAACCAAGCTGCTTTTCCCCCTTTTAAAGTCAAACGCAAGGCAAAGTCTAAATCTTCTGCCAGTGGAAACTGAGAATCGAAACCTCCCAATTTTTTCCACCACTTTCGCCGCAGCAGCATCGCACTCGGCCGCACACATTTATAGAGAATAAAGCTTTCTAAATCTAATTTAGGTGCTTGCTCCCAAGGCTTGACCGCAGAAATATTTTGCCCTTTTTCATTGACTATAAACCAACCTGTTTGCACCATATCTAATGCAGGATCAACATCAAAGCAAGCTAACTGTTTCTCAAGCTTGGATGGTAGGAAATAGTCATCGGCATCTAGAAAAGCTAAAAATTCACCTTGGGCTTCTTTAATTCCTCGATTCCGGGCCGCTGCTACTCCTTGGTTTTCTTGATAAATGTAGCGAATTCTGTCAAGATAAGGATGCAATACTTGATGTGTCCCATCCGTCGAACCGTCGTCTACAACGATAATTTCCAAATCTGTAAAAGTTTGGGACAGCGAGCTTTCCACCGCTTGCACGATGTAGCGATCGCCATTATATGCCGGTATAATTACACTTACTTGCGGTGTCCGATTTGCTGTTGACATTATTTAGCTCGCTGTTAACCTATGATTATCTAGTTTATCTGAATGTCGCGTACATTGAACGCTATTTTCAGGCTGGTAGGTGTACTTGCATGAATTTGAACTTTGGCAACTTCTAGCATATAATCTTATAGCTAATTATTACTCAAAAGGACAAT
>DMYK01000544.1:13563-15904 GCA_003483675.1 Microcoleaceae cyanobacterium UBA11344 | reverse complement strand
TAGGGGGATCAGAATATGTGCAACGACCCATTAAATAGGTATAAGTCCTATTTACAATATCCCCTCAAAATTGATGGGCAAACCATCCTGAAATACCAGCAATTCTCCCGGCTTAATTTGCGTCCAAACTTCATTATCCGTAAGTGGAAAAGTAGCAATTAAAGCCACGCGATCGCCCAAGTTTGTCAATTCCCGAAAATCGACAGTCACATCTTCATCGATGGAGTGAGCGCTAGCAAAAGGTGCTTGTCGCACAATATAATGCAGATTAGTAGAACAATGCACAAACAAGTGTTCTCCATCGGAAAGTAAATAATTAAAAATTCCTTTTTCTGCCAAAGTTTTAGTAATTTCGTCCAGTACCGGGTAAAATTCCGTCAGAGGAGGCTTGTTTTGAGGAAAGCTTTCTCGCAACTTTTCCAATATCAAACAAAAGGCTTTTTCGCTGTCAGTTTTGCCTACAGGTTTGTAAAATCCAGCACTTTCAGGATTGAAATTTTCCAAATTTCCGTTGTGAGCAAACACCCAATAGCGCCCCCAAAGTTCCCGACTGAAAGGATGGCAATTTTCCAAAGCAATTTCGCCTTGAGTAGCTTTGCGAATATGAGCAATGACGTTAGTTGAGTGAATGGGATATCGGCGCACCAACTCAGCGACGGGAGAAGCAACCGCAGGTTTGGAGTCTATAAAAATGCGGTATCCCAAACCTTCAAAAAAAGCGATTCCCCAACCGTCTTGATGAACGTCCGTTTTGCCGCCCCTTGCAGAAAAACCCTCAAAAGAAAAGCAAATATCTGTTGGAACATTACAGTTCATTCCTAGTAATTGGCACATGACTGTTAATTTTATGAAGTTTGGACTACTCATGCCACAGCTATTGGCAGCTACAGACTGGCGATGATACTATTATAGTAGTAAGAAATTTAGCCTTTGAAAAAAGTTATAAGATTTAGGGATTGTTGGGTATCCAGTGGGATTCTCTGATCGGACGTGCTTGCAGTGCAAATTATGATTATTCTCAGACAGAAACTACTTCTTCCGTTTCAATGCAACCACTCAACTCAGAAGTAGAATGGTGCCGAGGGTCAACTGAAACTGCGGTATCCACCAGAAGATTTACAACAGTGCTTAGAGGTAGATCGCCGAGCAATTGAGGTGCCATCGCACTTTCGAGCCGAATACCGATTTAGAAGAAGATAGTGCCACTTTTGTTGAGTAATAAATCCTTTACATGACAATACTACGGTATGCCGATAGATTTTTAGTCTTTATTTCTGAGTAAAAAAAAAATAGGTCAACAAAAAAACTGTACGCGGGGGTTGACAGGTAACTAGGATGTGGATATATTCTAAATATCGGTAACTAGACCGAGTTACCGTAGATTGAATCCCAGAGTCAAGATCAGACAAGCCTTGAGCCGGAAAGTGCAAGGGACCCCCAACAAATACGATAGGAGAGACAGAATGGCCATCCTACAACTAGAAGACGGTAGAATTTATACCTCCTTAAGTGCGATCGCGTCCATCTTAAACTCTTTCAATGTTGTGGTAGAGCGAATTTCCTTTGCGTGCGATCGGTCCCTCAAGAAAGTGTTGGCAAAGGATATCCTGACACCCTTTGAGAAATATCAGGTACTTCAAACGACTAATTATGTCTTTCCTCTGTTGAAAAAGCGGGATGGGTATCAACGGCGAGATGTGATGGTATTACACCCCGGTTCCCCCTGTTTGTATCCCTTTCTGATCCGTAGCGATCGCTGGCATATCCATAGTCAAGCAGAAGGGCTCCATATTCTCGCGGGTGAGTGCATTGTCGGTTTGAGCCATCCTGACGGGACTCAAGTGCAACTGCTCTTACGAGCCGGAGACTATATTAAGATTCCCCCACGCATCAAACATCGGTTTTCACTCTCCTCTTCCCTGAATATTAAAGCAGTGCAATATTCGTTAACCCCCGACGGTTGCATCCCTGAATTTGTGCGGACTCCTGATCCTTGCGAAGGATCATCCCCGACTTTGTAAGAAATGAACTATTGATCCTTGATTATTTTGATTCTTAATCAGAAATGTTCACGATTATTCTGATTCAACCTAGCCTTAACATTTATAGTATTAACCTTTAATTTTGATCCCATCATTCTTCAGGAAATCCCCGTATTTCCGGTGTTTTTCCGTGTTTTTCTCTTGGTCTTAATATTCAACAATATGTTATAAAAAAGTTTGATGAATATCAGATATTTGACAATTTATTGAAATAGAATTTAATGGTTATTTTGGAATTGATGTGATAGAGTGATGAACGTAAGCAAACAAAAACCTAACTTAGCTTGAGAACTTAGCTT
>DMYK01000544.1:12405-13529 GCA_003483675.1 Microcoleaceae cyanobacterium UBA11344 | reverse complement strand
AAGTCACAAATGACCAAAATCAGATGGTAACACTCTCCACCACTGGCAACCGTTCGCAACAAAGTATTGATATCAAAGCGGCACGGAATCTAGCCATAACGACGAATACTGTACCCCAAACAACAGGAATCACACCCCGCTGGCTGTTGCATTTCCTGCCTTGGGTACAAGTTCAATCGGGAACTTACCGCGTAAACCGGACAAAAATTGTTCTCAAACAAACTCCGAAAGTTTACGTTAGTAACGATAATGGGCGATCGACGATCGCGCCAGAAGATTTAAAGGCTCTGCCGATCCTGGCAAGCCTTGATCTCTCTTACGTTGCCGCGTTATCTTCGCGTTTGCAACAGGAGACTTTTGGTTTGGGTGAAACGGTGGTAACAGAAGGCCAACAAGGTGATAAATTCTATATCGTCGCCCAAGGTAAAGTCGAAGTATTAGTCGCAGGCGAGCAAGGCGAAGAATTACGAGTTGCAGTATTGGGAGCAGGTGACTACTTTGGTGAAGTCGATCTGTATAAAGAGGCACCCAGTCAGGCAACCGTCCGCACCCTCACTCCTGTACGGTTTCTCACCCTTTCTAAATCCTCCTTTGATGAAGTCTTGACACAAGAGGAATTGAAAGCTGGTTTTGCGTTAGCCGTTGAAGATCGTTTGAGACTGAAAGCGTCTCTGAATCGCTACGGTGAAGAACCGATTTCGCTGATCGCGGATTACGAAGGGGAAACTGAAGTACCACATTCCTATGTGGACTATGAAAGTGAACCCCAAGAATATGAATTAAGTGTTGTTCAAAGCATTCTGCGTGTTCACACTCGTGTCAGCGATATTTACAATGAACCCATTAATCAGTTACGCGAGCAACTGCGTTTAACTGTGGAAGGGATCAAAGAGCAACAAGAATGGGAAATTGTCAATGCGGCATCAACCCCCCAACCCCCCCCTGCAGGGGCAGGGCTGTTTCATTCTCCGGGCTGATGTTGCTGGCGGCTGCCCTACCTGACGAGCCAGCTAAAGCTGAGGAAGCATCTTTGACATACCTCCCCGTCTATCAAGTCCGAGGATTCCTTGACGCTTCATAGCAACGCGCTCCGCAAGCGGTAGTCTTACCGTCGCTCCACGTCC
>DMYK01000544.1:299-12365 GCA_003483675.1 Microcoleaceae cyanobacterium UBA11344 | reverse complement strand
TGTATCCCAGTTTTTTGGTCAAGGGCATTTGAGATGCGCTTACCCTGGGGTGAATATACCGAAAGTTTCTGCTTTTTGTCCGATCGGGGTTGAATATACCGAAACTTTTGGTATATTTAATAGTTAGGCAGATAGCAGATCAGGGAAAAAACAATGGATTGTAATTCAAACCATAGTATCTTTTTGCGAGCGAATGGCTCCTTGGCCTGTTGGGACGATTATGGAAGTTTGTTAACCCTGCAACCCTTTGAAAGCGTTCTTGATTATGGGCAAGATGTGTATCTTGGGAAGACTTTTCAGCAGATCAGGAATAAACTATCTCAAAATGAAATGCCGTTTCCTGAATTTTGTACGCAATGTTATTGTCTCGCCAAGCATCTGCAATACAACTCCTCCTTTTCTGAGAATAAAGAAATCCTCGTCTTCCAGGTTGAGCCGACCATTCGGTGTACCCTGGGATGTCCCGGTTGCATGACTCCAGGGGAACGGAAAACCAGAATATCGCCTCCCTATGACTTAGATATTGCCGTATTGGAAAAAATCCTGTGCGACCTACAACGCCAGCAGATCCAGATTCGTACAATTGATTTTCAAGGACACGGTGAACCTTTATTGAATAAGAATGTTTGGCAAATGATTCAACTTGCTAAACGGTTGTTTCCAACGACCAAGATCACAATGTGTACTAATGCTAATAGTTCCTCTGAGCCAGAATATGTGTCTTCTGGGCTTGATGAGATCATCTTCGCGATTGATGGAATTGATCAGCCATCATATCTCCCTTATCGTCAGAATGGAGACTTCCAAAAAGCCTTTAAATTTATGAAAGATTTTGCGAGTCATGCTCGTCAGCAACAGAAACCAATTAAAACAATTTGGAAGTATATTTTATTTAATCATAATGATGCTCCTGAGCAGTTGCAACGCGCTCAAGAATTAGCGAAAGAGGCCGGAGTCACGGATTTAGTCTTTGTGATTACCCAATTAGGCCCGAAATCATCACGAATATTTGATGCGGAACAAATTCCAATTATTGATAATGGAGTAACCGTCTCTGTGTGGAACTATTTGGTAGATCTTCAGAGTATTCGGCAAAGCATAGATGAGGCGAGAAATTGGTGTGACAAGCAAGAATATGGAAAAGCAGAGGAGTGTTTACAATATAGTGCAATGATGGTATATCGCCGATTTCGTTATAATACAGAGGAGTCCCTTATTCCTGAAGCATATCAAGAGGCTCTTTATGAATTATTTGAGGTCTATGAACGCTTCAGCAAACATTGCGGAGAAAATAAAATATCAGAATTGGATACGGTAAATTCTATTTTCAACAAAGCCATGCGATCAAAATTTAAAGCCCAAAATACCCTGATTCAGCAACAAGCTCAAGAGATTCAGCAGCAAGCTCAACTCATTGATCGGATAGAGAGTAGCCTGTCATGGAAAATAACGACACCGATGAGAAGCATCCGAAACCATCCTTATGTTGTTCATTGTTTAAGACATATCCAAAAATTTATAACTCGCTTATAGTAAGACTTTCAGATGTTGACACCCAAATCTTGGAGTTCTTAAGAATGTAATAATGGATAAATACTAAAGCAGGGCTGTTTGCACCAACGGGAATTGGTGTTGTTTACGCGAAACGCGCACTCCTTGAGGATATGCCCCCTTGGCAAGGTGGGGGAAATATGATCCGTAATGTGACGTTTGAGAAAACGACTTATAGTGATCCTCCGGCCAAATTTGAAGCCGGGACTCCCAGTATCGCGGATGCGGTAGGATTGGGTGCCGCGATCGATTATCTTAATCGTCTGGGCCTGGTTAATATTGAGCAGTATGAGCACAAGTTAACCGAGTATGCTACGGAGCGTCTGCGATCGGTGCCGGGGTTACGTCTGATTGGTACTGCACCGAATAAGGTGGGTGTATTGTCCTTTATTTTGGATGATATCCCCTATGAAGAAGTAGGTAAACGTCTCGCGGGTGAAGGAATCGCGGTACGAGCGGGCCATCATTGTGCCCAACCTTCTTTACAACGGTATGGTTTAACGGGTACGGTTCGTCCTTCCTTGGCGTTTTATAATACTCGTGAGGAAATTGACGCTTTGGTTGAAGTGTTGCGATCGATTCGTTATCGTTAGTCAATTTTGATAGGCAAAAAAGGGCGATCGCGGCGATCGTCCTTTTCTGTGATATCAAATCCGGTGGCATCGGAATTATAGCAACCGCCAAGGCCCTTACCCCAGATTTATATCCTAACCACCTTGGCGTTTGCTATAATATATGGGCGGGGCGGGTTTATAGGATTTGTTAATACTTATCAAATATTTCGGCTCACCCGCCCCGACAAAAATTATGATCATACAATTCTGAATCAAACGGCTTTAGGCTCCTTGATTTGTGAAATTACACTTTCAGGATAAATAGGAGGCAAAAATGACAGATGTACGAGTCAACATAACTACAAAAATTTGGGGGTACGCCACTGGAATGTTAGCCATTTGCATTCCCTTATCAGCAGCTACTAATACTGGCGCAATTCTACCTTTAGCTGTGATTGCAGGTGCAACAGTTAGCACAGTCAGTGTTTGGCGATCCCATCAGCAAACATCTCAAAATTCTATAATGCTTGAACCTGCCAAACTCAGAGCATTAGAAGAAAGAATTGCTAACTTAGAAACTATTGTTAGTAGCCCAGAATTAGATTTGCCGCCAAAAATCAAACGGTTAGAGATGAGCGATGGCGGATAGTTGCGGACTGCAATCATCAGAAGAGAAATTAAGTAAGTCCTGCTTGTTTTAAACAATACCAGATTAAGCGATTGCCTGATCCAATGGATGTTTTTGTTGCTCCAGGCTTTCGCTTTCCTGTCTACGGGAACCGAGAACGTGATCAGGCTGACTTGAGCAATCGATTGCATGAGGGCGCGCCGCGATGAGTCAATACTTTCGGGATTTGGACAGCACTTATTAGCATGGCTACCCCGGACAGACTATGAAACAGTGCCGCACTTTTCTGCTTGCCGGTCATTGGAATGTTAGAAGGATTATGCCATCGTTCCTGAGTGTATTGGACAGTGAAAGATAATCTGGATAGCCACTTCAAGAATCCAGAACTCAAGGCAATTAGTGTTATTTTTGGGATTGATTCTTGTCAGTTGTTACATAAATTATAAAATCGGTAAAGCCAGCCCGAAAATCTGATTCAAACTTGAGAATCTGTCAAAGAACCTCGAAGCAAATAAACGCAGATATTGATTAAATCTATTACAAGGAGAAAGACTAATGGCTGTTCTAGAATGTGTAAAACCCGGTGCTAAACTCGGTCAAATTATTCTGGCCGTCGATTTGACTGTTGCTGATGCTGTCGATCGCACTTTAGCAAAAATTCAAGACTTAGGATCGGACCCAGAAATTCGTCATGTCAACTATCCGTCAGGAGTTCACGTCTTAGCAATTCTCAAAGACTCACAGCATTCTGCGATCAGTCGAGGATGACTACTTGCTAGAAGATTGGCTGCAAGTAAGGTCGCAAATTAACAGCGATGCCGTTCATCTGTGGCGAGGTAAATAAGCGAATTAACAATAAAACCGCAGATGAACGCTGATGCAATCTTATCTGCGTTAATCTGTGTTTATCTGCCTACATCTGCGGTCAAAAAATACCCTACGCTCCGCCCCGCAACTTATCCAAAACCGTCCGGTTTTCCAACCAGATAAAAGTTCTGGATAAGTCATAAACGAATGCGAATCTCTCCCTCTTTCGCATAGATAACAGCTTGCATAGGAGTCAGAAAATCCATCCCTAGCAAACCGTCTACAAAAGTGGTTGCAGGTAACGTGTAGGCAACTATAGGAAAATTTTCTAAACGCTCGCCCAAGCAACTAAACCAAGGCACTGCTACTACTGATGCTTCAACAATACCACCACCTGCTGATGTCCTAATTCTGCGTAGAGGATTTTGAATATCGCAACCAAGAGCTTCTAATATATTTACCCGCAAGACGGTATAAGTTGAGCCTGTATCAACTAATAATCTGAATTGTCTGACAGTATTACTTGTGCTAGAGGCAGCAGCTTTTAAGACGAGTAAATTTCCGTAACGCGAGCACCGATAAAGTCTTTGTGAAGTCACAATATCACCGAATATTCATCAGGAATAGGGCCAGTGTATTCTATAGAAATTGACTGGATATCTTTAAATTTTGTCAAAGCTTGGTCTATTTCTTCTCGCTCCGGTGAATGAGCTAAGACTTCACCGCGAATCACATTCCATAAATCGTCGGATTCAGGATAAGCAATTAGCACCCACTCGCTGGGATAGCGATCGCGTATTTCTGCCGCCGTCAAGATTTCCCCTGTGGGTTGGTAATCCGATCCGTTGTTATTTTGAATCAGAACTTGAGAGGGCTGGTTGGTTTCTGCTTGAGTAATTTCTTCATTTAGGAGTTGCCAAAGTCGGCGTTTTTCTGCGAGTTTGAGGGAGGCGATCGCATCTACTAGGACTTGAAAAGGAATTTGCAACTGTACGGTTTCTGGGAGCATGGCGTGTCTCAAGGAATGTTGAGGTGATTTCTATGATAACTCTTGAATTAGCTGATCATAATAGGACTTACCCAAAACACCCGGTTTCTTTGAAAAATCGTCGCTGTCTCCGAGAGATATTGACGCAGGGTTTCCGCGAGAGCTCAACCACCAGGGTTTTTGACCCCGCGTTCGTCCAGGACTGAATAATATATTAACTCAAGTTGCTAGTTTGTAAATTCACGTTGATAATTGGTAATTAGTAAGGTGCGCAATGCGCACCCTACTGCTCATTCTCTCCCCTTAAGAAGGGGGACGCAAGAACGATCTTGTCCCCCCCTTATTAAGGGGGGCTAGGGGGGATCTCCGGGTTAAAAAATACCCCTACGCACCCCCTCGCAACTTATCCAAAACCGCCCGATCTTCCAAAGTCGAAGTATCCCCTGTTACCTCTTGTCCCGCCGCTAAAGAACGCAGCAAACGCCGCATAATCTTCCCGCTGCGAGTCTTCGGTAAAGCCTCAGTAAATCGAATCTCTCCCGGACGGGCGATCGCCCCAATTTCCTTAACAACGTGCTGCTTCAATTCCTTAGCCAATTCATCGCTAGGTTGCTGCGTATTTTCCAGCGTGACAAAAGCCACAATTTCCTCACCCTTAATCTCATCCGGTTTCCCCACAACAGCAGCTTCCGCCACCGCTGGATGAGATACCAAAGCTGATTCAACTTCCATCGTACCGAGTCGATGTCCGGCCACATTAATTACATCGTCAACGCGACCCATTACCCAGAAATAACCGTCTTTATCCTTGTGCGCGCCGTCCCCTGCAAAGTACACAAATTCGCCATTTTTTGGCCGCAAATATTCCCAATAGGTGCGACGGAAGCGTTCGGGATCATTGTAAAGCGTCCGCATCATTCCCGGCCAAGGATGTTTCACAACTAAATAACCGCCACTTTCATTAGTTACCGGTTCCCCGTCTTGGTCAACGACATCGACAACAATTCCGGGGAAAGGAAGGGTTGCAGAACCGGGTTTTGTAGGAATTGCACCGGGTAAAGCGGTAATCATAATTCCGCCAGTTTCTGTTTGCCACCAAGTATCGACGATCGGACAATTCGAGTTGCCAATTATTCGGTAATACCACATCCAAGCTTCAGGATTAATCGGTTCGCCGACAGTTCCTAACAACCGCAAAGATGACAAATCTCTGGCTTTCGGGAAGTGTTCTCCCATTTTCATGAAAGTTCTGATTGCGGTGGGTGCAGTATAGAAAACGGTGACACCGTATTTTTCAATTACATCCCAAAAACAGCCTGGATTAGAATTGCGAGGAGCACCTTCATACATTAAAGTTGTCGCACCGTTGGACAGCGGCCCGTAGACAATATAACTGTGTCCAGTAATCCAGCCAACATCAGCAGTACACCAGTAAACATCGGTATCTTGGAGGTCGAATATCCATTTGGTTGTCATGTGGGTATAAAGGTTATAACCACCGGTTGTATGGACGACACCTTTCGGTTTTCCGGTACTTCCAGAAGTGTAAAGAATGAATAGCATATCTTCGCTATCCATCGGTTCGGCTGGACAATTTGCCGATACACCTTTTTGCAAATCGTGCCACCAATGATCGCGCCCCGGTTCCATGTGAATTTTCTGTTTGGTGCGCTCAACTACGAGGACGTTTGCAACTGTTGGTACGGCATTATTTGCTAATGCTTTGTCTACTTGTGTTTTGAGGCCGACGGCGGTATCTTTGCGGAAGCCACCATCAGCGGTGATCAGGAGTTTTGCTTTGCCGTCGTTGAGGCGATCGTGCAAAGCTTCGGCACTAAATCCGCCAAACACAACGCTGTGTACGGCACCGATTCTGGCGCAGGCTAGCATGGCGATCGCAGCTTCGGGTATCATCGGCATATAGATACCGACGCGATCGCCCTTTTGGACTCCCAACTGTTTGATCACATTCGCCATTTGACAGACTTCGCGGTGGAGTTGCGCGTAGGTGAGAGTGCGCGAGTCTCCGGGTTCGCCTTCCCAAATGAGGGCGGCTTTATTTTTTCGCCAAGTTGTTAAATGGCGATCGAGACAATTGTAAGAAATGTTAATTTTACCGTTGACAAACCATTTGGCAAAAGGTGGCTGCCAGTCGAGTACGGTATCCCATTTTTGGAACCAGTCCAATTCTCGATCGGCGAGTTTGGCCCAGAATGCTTCGGGGTCAGCTTTGGCTTTGTCGTAGAGGGCTTGGTACTCTTCTAGGCTTTTGATGTGAGCTTTTTGGGAGAATTCAGCGGGCGGCTGGAATAGGCGTTTTTCTTGCAGTATTGATTCGATGGTATCTTGTGACATCGTTTTTAACTTTAACTTCGGTTAGTCTTTTTAACTATTGTTTGCATAAGTTGGGGCAAAATTATGTTTATTTTCATTAAGACTTTGAATACTTGTGTAAATGTTGCGATCGATTACCTATTACCTATTACCGAATTTTCATCAAAGAGATACTGGATTGGCATCAGCTTTTCTCCTTGCATCTCTTTCTGCTCTCAGTTTGCGGATTTTTTTATGCACGGTCGAAGGATTGCGACGTTGTTCTTCTCGCATTTTTTCGCCCCATTCCAGCCCTTCGGTTATGTACTGACCGACTGCTTCTTTGTTGTGCAGGTAATACAAAATGGTTGCATAAACCTGTTCCAGGGTGAGCGATGTATAGTTAGCGATTTCTTCGGGAGTTCGAGCGCGAAACAGGTATTCATAAAGAATGGTTTCGATGCCAATGCGGGAACCTTGGAGCCGAATATCGTCAGGTCTTAGGAAGTTGAAGTGGTCTTCAACTTGCATGGCTGGTTGGGGGTGATATCTGGTAAGATTATATCATAAGTAATCGTCTGTTTGGGGATTGATATTGTTTACATTTTTTTTGGTTTTTTTTAACCGCAGAGAGCGCAGAGAGCGCAGAGGAAGAGAGAGAGGAATAATTCTGATATCAACAGGTTTTAATGGCTGTTAACACATGATCAATTACCTCCCAGATTTGAGTGGCAGGAATTGTTTTGCCAGTTATTGCTTTATGCAAAGTTTGAGGAAAGTATGCTATAATTGTTTTTTTAGATTGTTCAGTTTCATTACTTTCTGTTACTTCGGGAATCAGCACGATTACTTTTACTGCTGATAACAGTTTTCAGCAGTAATCGTCTGTTTGGGGATTGAGGACGAAGGGGCGTAACTATCAGTTTGTTTGTCTGACGAGGGGTAATCCCTGCAATCAGATTTTACCGGAGTTGAGTTTGATTGATAGGGAGCGATCGCTCTTGTTGGCGCAATTATGGAAAGCGATTTGCAAGTTGCAGAATGTGCAGTTACAATTGGCATGATGGTTGGGAATTCAGGAAGACGAACTAAGGAAATATACATGATTTAATTACTTCCTGAGTCGATCGCCAAAAACGGCAAATTCGTGCCAATATAGATTTATACCACCATCAATTGTATCATGCTTTTAACTGACATAGTAAATTTTTTAGGCAAACCGTACTTCCAAGCGCCTAACTGCCTCATTTATCAGATGGACTGCTTAGAAGCAATGTCAAAGCTCCCTGATGAATGCGTCAATCTCACAGTCACCAGTCCCCCCTATAACATTGGCAAAGAATACGAAAAAACACTACCACTTGATAAATATTTAAACTGGTGTGAAAGCTGGATAAGTGAAAATTATCGGCTCATCCTTCCTAACGGCGCTTTCTGGATCAACTTGGGGTATCTATCAATTCCCAATCAAGCTAAAGCTATCCCGATTCCCTATCTACTTTGGGACAAAATTCCTTTTTACCTGATCCAAGAAGTTATCTGGCACTATGGCGCTGGGGTTGCTGGTAGTAAGTTCTTTTCACCGCGCAATGAAAAGTTCCTTTGGTATGTTAAAAACCATAAAGACTATACCTTTAACCTAGATGATGTGCGCGATCCAAATGTAAAGTATCCTCATCAAAAAAAGCATGGCAAAATTAAAGTCAATCCCCAAGGCAAAAATCCGACTGATGTTTGGGAATTCCCCAAAGTAACTTCTGGTAAAAATAGAGCATCAAAAGAGCGAACATCTCACCCAGCTCAATTTCCAAGTGCTGTCATACAGCGAATAATCAAAGCTTCATCCAATCCAAATGAAATCATTTTAGACCCTTTTCTGGGTTCAGGAACTACAGCGGTTGTTGCTTTAGATTTGCAGCGCACTATTATCGGATTTGAGATTTGTCAGGAATACTGTGATTTAGCTGCCAACCGAATTGATGATTTTCTCAGACAAAAGCAGATTAGTGAAGCTCAATTATCTTTATTTTAAAGAGGGTAAATTTTGCTAAATAGGCAATTGCAGCAACTTATATCGTTCTACATCAGGGCTTAATTTAGCTTGCTGACCAGTGGCTGCTGTTTGCCCTTGCCAATCTTCTCGATCTATCCATCCAAATCTAACTAAATTAATATTTAGAGTTTGTACGCCTTCCATTTTGGGATTGAATTTCTGGAAATTAACTACAAGGTAATAGCCGGACTTGTCTTTCTTCGGTTTTGCTCCTGTGGCGCTTTGTTGAGCATAACTGCGATTGCCGTAAGTGTTACGACTACTTGAAGAAGTTTTAATTTCAATTGAGAAGTCATTGTTCGGGATGTGAACAATATCTTTTTCGATGGCGCTGCGATCGCGCCGCCAAATTCCGGGGTATTTGCTGGCGAATTCTAAGGGGATTAGTTCATGTAAAAAAAATCCCATAATTTGGGGAGTTGGGAATAAATTTACTCCTATTCTGTAGCCTCTGCTGGTTATGCTGGATTGAAAAATTTCACTCCAAACTTGAATAACCACGTCATAAATTTCTTGTGGATCTAGTGGGTGTAGATCTATGAGTTCTAGTGTCTTCTCTTGCCAATCCTGGACAGGAAGCCCCGTATAAGGTGATTGCATTTACTCTATTTCCTGCAATAGTTCGCTGGGCGATACTCCTAGAGCTTTTGCTAACCGCAAAATGTTTAATAGGGCTATGTTTCTTTCACCCCGCTCAATACCACCAATGTAGTTGCGGTGTAGTCCGGCTAGTTCTGCTAACTTTTCTTGGGAAAAGCCCTTTGATGTCCTTAGCCTGCGAACTTGCTCTCCAAATTTTTTTAGGTCTGGATTTTTTGCCACATAAGCAAGATATCGGTAACTGCACTCCAAAATCTACACACTATGAGTGTGATTTATGATTAAATGAAGACAGCACATAGTCCGACCAAGCAGAATTAACTCGATGCCATCACTTTAATTGCTTTCATCGGTACTCCGGCTAATCTAGGGCGTAACTATCAGTTTATTTGTCTGACGAGGGGAAATCATTGTACTTATCAGATTTTACCGGAGTTGAGTTTGATTGATCGAGAGCGATCGCTCTTGTTGGCGCAAGTGTTGACAGCGATTTGCAAGTTGCAAAATGTGCAGTTACAATTGGCATAAACAGGAGCGATCGCATCTAATGTTATCCTGAATTGGGCGAAGGTTGCTGACAGCGCGATGAATTCATTCCGTGATTTTTTAAATGTCAAACTGAGTTAGTTAATTTTAACATCTTAAATTAATAGAAAATAGTGTAAATAATCCTGAAAATTAACAAAATTTGGATGCCATGAATCTTCCTTATTTAGAGCGTCACCCGATTGAATCTCAATGTTACAGCAAAATTTGAGAGCGATTTTTTTATGTAGAAGCGAATTCTATTCGCCCGGATTTTCTAATTTTTCAACCCGAAATCAATCAAATTTTATAAAAAATTTACAAAACGATGATGACAAAGCACAAATTTTGGCTCTAAAATAAGAAACTGCTAGACCCTGAAACAAAAGGTAAGAAAATGTCTGAACTTAGACAAAATCTAATTACCAGAGATTGGGTAATTATCGCCACCGATCGCGCCAAAAGACCTGACCAATTCGCCAACCCAAAGCAATTGGTAGCAGGATTACCCCCCCATCGCCCCGATTGCCCGTTTTGCGTGGGAAATGAGGAAGACGGAACCTTGGAAACTTTCCGTTTGTGCGATCGCACTGGCTGGAAAGTCAGAGCAATCCGCAACAAATATCCCGCCCTCTCCCCGACAACAGAACGCATGAGGATATCATCAGGAATTCACCGCACGATGTCGGGAATGGGAGTTCACGAAGTAATTGTCGAACACCCGCGACACGATTTGACGACAGCTTTGTTGAGCATTGAAGATGTAGCAAACATACTTTTCGTATACCGCGAGCGTTATTTAGAAATTAGAAAATATCCCCACATTGAGACAATTATCATTTTCAAGAATCATGGGGAAAGTGCCGGCACTTCTCTCGAACACCCTCACTCCCAAATAGCAGCTACGCCCGTTGTACCCAGCCAAGTTCGCAACCGCATCGATGAAGCTGTCAGATATTTTGACGATACGGGAGACTGTTTGTTTTGCCGTACTTTGGAAGATGAATTAGCGGCTGGTGAAAGAGTGATTTTTGAAAGTAAACATTTTGTGGCTTTTATCCCTTTCGCTGCGCTTTCTCCGTTTCACATTTGGATTTTTCCGCGCCGACATTCTTCTTCATTTGATGACATTACCGATCCTGAGATTACTGACCTTGCTTATACTTTAAAAACTGTACTCGCCAAGCTTTATTATGGATTGAACAATCCCGATTACAACTATAGTATCCGCTCTGTGCCGACGACGGAACAGGGGACAAAATATTTTCATTGGTATGTTGCTATTATTCCCAGAGTTTCTAAGCAAGCTGGGTTTGAATTGGGTAGCGGGATGTTTATCAATACAGCTTTGCCAGAAGAAAGTGCTGAGTTTTTGCGATCGATCGTAATTCCTACTAGCAAAGATTTGGGATAGACTGAAAGTATACTAGGTCGCATTTTGCGATCGATAGGATTCCTCAATTGTCTGCAACACAGGACACAGCAGTGCTGTGTCCCTACCAAATATCTATCAACAATATCACAATAAACCTTCGACATATCCCCAGTAGTCGTCGCTACAATTAGCTCTCAATATATCTCTAATCTTAGCGTCGATCGCCAATTCACCGTCACCAGAGTCACAACTGTCACCGGTTTCCCAACTGCTCTCAGAAAAATGCTGTTGCAGATGAGCTAGAGTATGTGCTAAATTGGCAAGAAAATGATGTTCATTTACCCATGCAGCCGGATCTGGTATTACTGAAATTGCAGATGTTCGATCGGCTAAATCATTTTTCCAAGCATCATCAGTCAGGTTTTTCATATCTGGGTTGATCAAAAACTAGAATCCAGAGGTAGTTTGTCACTGATCTGATGTTAATCTTAACTTTAAATTTCGTCTGTGATCGCGATCAGTCTACCACTGTGACAAATTTGTGTATTTTTGATGAGATTCTTCGCTCCGCTCAGAATGACATAATTAAGGCGATCGCTCAGAATGACATAATTAAGGCGATCGCTCAGAATGACATAATTAAGGCAAGCGCTCAGAATGACATAATTAAGG
>DMYK01000544.1:0-177 GCA_003483675.1 Microcoleaceae cyanobacterium UBA11344 | reverse complement strand
CGCGATCGACACCTGCTAGTCGATTGTGTGCGATACAACCTCAAATCCGGCGATCGGTAATTTTCACCTCCGGCAACATACATTTTGGGAGCATTCCGTGAACTCCTTTTTGAGGAGTGTTGACAACCTGCGTAATCCGAAAATTCGCAGCCAGAGAACACAAAACATAAGCATCTT
>DMYK01000339.1:3811-3943 GCA_003483675.1 Microcoleaceae cyanobacterium UBA11344 | reverse complement strand
AACTGCCGTAGAAGCAGTAGAAATATTACCCACCACATCCGTAGCTGTCGCCGTTAGGGAATAAGTACCATCAGTTAAAGCCGTTGTCGGTGTAAATGTCCAATTCCCAGAAGCATCCGCTGTAGCAGTACC
>DMYK01000339.1:0-3783 GCA_003483675.1 Microcoleaceae cyanobacterium UBA11344 | reverse complement strand
GTACCCGCCAGAGTCGGAGTGGTATCGTTTGTTGTGCTGGCGGTTGTCGTGAAGGTGGGGGCTGTGGGTGGTGTCCCATCCATGTTGATGGTGAAGGTTTGGATGGTGGAGGTATCGACTCCGCCGTTAGCAGTGCCGCCACTATCTTGTACTGTTAAATCAAAGGTGGAGGTGCCGTTGGCGGTGGCGGTGGGGGTGTAGGTGAGGTTGCCGGAAGCATCTATGGCTGGCGGTGTCGTAAATAAGGTTGCGTCGCTGATGTTGCTGACGGTGTAGGTAGCAGTTTGGGAGGCTTCATCGGCTGGACCGGGGTTGAAGGTTGCCCAACTCGTTACTGTTTGCGCCCCCGCGTTGAGGGGAACTGGCGTTGGATCGGTTGCCGTGAAACTGGGTTGATCATTGATGGGGATGACGTTGAAGGTGGCAGGAAGTGTGCGGGAACTGAAGGCCGTTGTTCCCCCATTCGTAGTGGTGTCAGCTACTCCCCCATCCGTGCCGGTTGTCTTATCCCAGGCGCGAAAGAGTAAGTTTCCAGAAGAACCTTGGTAGTTGAGATTGGGGACAAAGCGGACTTGGTTATTGGCAGTGCCAGCTAAGAGTCGGGCGTTACTGTCAGAGGGGGTGCCCAAGTCTGTCCAGGCGGTGCCCCCATCAGTGGAATATTGCCAGGTACCATTAGTATTATCTGCTGCAACAATGGCAATTCCCAGGGGATTTAAATCGATGTCGGAAAGAACTCCGGTGAAAGAGGGATCGGAGATACTGACTCCAGCAGGGTTGGTGTCGTTAACGTCTATAGCCACTCCCCCGGTTGGTTGCAAAGGTAAACCAGGGTATACCAAGCCGTCTTTTACCTGCCAAAAGAAAACTCCGGGCTGGTTGACATTTGATTGTGATTCTATGTTTTCAATCCCGACGGTTCCCGATCCTGGCACTTCAGAATAGTTGGTCGAGTCGCCCGCAGTCCAACCAGCAGTACCATAACCGCTGGTGCCAGACGCACCCCAAGCCAAATCTTCATAGCGCAATTCAATGCCAAAATCGCCACCGCCCAAGTCCCACAGCCGGATTTGATAAGCATTGGCAGTTGTGGCTGACCCAGCGTAATCTACTACGTCATCAAAAGTGATGGTAACGACACGGTTGACGGTATCAAGGTCATAATAAATCTTGTTGGTTCCTGTGGAATTTCCGGCAGGGTTATTGGCTATGGACGCTCGACTTGTATCAACGTCGGTATAGTGGGCGGCAACCATCGGAGTGGCGGAACCGGCGATACCCGCTGGGCTATAGCCAGTTAGCCCAGTGCCGAAAGTGACGTAGCCGTTGGAACCGATAAAAAACTGGGTGGCGGCATCCCAAGTAGTGCCGAAATACTTGAAGCCGTTTGGAAATATAGAAGAAACATCCACTTGCCAGAAGTCATCGTCCACGCCCGGTTCAACGTTTTCCCCAAAGCCTTGAGTGCCGCCGAGTCCGTTGTTGATACTGTTACCAGGGAGGAGACGCACGAAGCCCACGTCTGGAGCACTATTGGGAAGGATGCCTTTATAACTTTGCATCGCGTCTGGTGTTAATGCCAGAGGAGCTTCAATTTTGCCCGTGGCGACTTCTAAATTCCAGTCGCCGCCTAATTCAGCACTACCGGTAGGGGTGGCTGAGGCGGCGATGTCTGCACCTGTGATTTCACTGAGTCGTTTGAGGAAGTTTTGGCCGGCTTCTCCTTTGGCGACTTCGCAGCCATATAATAGGATGTCGGCGTTTTCAGTTAGGGCTTTTCCCCACTGTTTTAGCTGAGGGCTGAATTTTTCTAGGTTATTGCTATTGAGGGCTTCTGCACCGAGTGTTACACTGCCTGGGCTACCGTGTGAAAGGATGTGTATCGCTTCAATTTCTTTTTGATTGGCCAAGGCTTGTGTAATTTGCGCGATCGCGCTCAAATTTTCATTTTAAATGAAAATTTGAGCGCGATCGATGCCTTTGATCAAATCTTGATAATCCTGTACTGAGGAGTCTACGAAAAGAATTTGCTTGTTCATGTTTGTATATCGTCTGATAGTTTTTGCTTAGCCTTAGATAGGCATACCCGTCAAAAATCTATGTTTCTTTTGATTTCGCTACAGTAGCACTAGGGCGGCTATTTGTTGGCTATATCCAAAAAAATCGGCGATCGAACCGAAGATGATTTCTTTTTCAACTTGCGGGTGATAATAAGCAGAAAAGATACTCAGAATCAGCGCCATTTTTTGTTCCGGTGAAATGAACATGGACTATTGATTTGATTCGCTCTTGGCTGACAACATTCGCTCAACTAAACCCCCACTTGGCTCGTAATGACCGCGTGAAACCGGGGATTTTGGCGCAATAAAGCGGCCAGCAGAATAGAACCTGAGCGTGGTATTCCTGATCCGAAGTTGGCTTTCACTGGCATTGCATTGCAATGCGTGTACCAACCGTATACGAGCTAACAGTACCATAACTAAAAGCAGATTTTTCATGTTATAAGTTTATTTAATAGTTCGTAACACAACATTAAGGTTATGATATCTTGATCATCTAGACATCGTGAGTAGGGACACGGCAGTAGGGACACGGCAGTGCCCTGTCCCTACTTGCGATTTCTAGATTGTGTAACACAGTCTTGGACGCACTGCGACTAAAGAAACCGGGTTTTTTACCGAATCTAGGGGTTTGAACGAAGTCTTTTCGTAAAAAACCCGGTTTCTGGACCCATCGTAGGGAAACGGCAGTGCCGTTTCCCTACTTGGGAATTTTTACCGCAGATGATGGCGGATATACGCTGATTAACGCAGATTAAGATACCGTTTATTTCGTCACCTCGACATAAATATGTTCTAGCCGCACCGGATACCGCGCAATTGAGTCAATAGAAATCCCATCAAAACGCAAAATAATCTCTTTTAATTCTAAAGGTTCCGGTAGCCAAAATGCTAAATCGCTACCGTAACGACGGGGAATGAAATTGTACTTTTCAGCGCGGGCGATGACTTCAGCTTCTTGTTCGGTTTTGATCACAATAATCTCTTGAGCGGGAATGAGTTTTTGCAATTCTTCTAAACTGCCTTCAGCTACAATACTGCCATTTTTTAAAATGCCGATTCTCTGACAAAGACGCTCAGCTTCATCTAAGAAGTGAGTTGTCAGCAAAATCGTAATTCCTTGAGATTGCAATTGCTGAATTAAATCCCAAATTTCATAGCGGGCTTCTATGTCTAAGCCTGTTGTCGGTTCATCTAAAATTACTAATTTAGGTTGGTGTACCAAAGCCACCGCAATATTCAATCGGCGCTGCATTCCTCCGCTCAAAGTTTCTACCGGGCTGTTAGCTCTATCTGTCAAATTTACTGCTTTTAAACATTGCTCTACTTGATGGTAACGCTGTTTGCGATCTAATCCATAAATCTGAGCGAAAAAGTTGAGATTTTCTTCGCAACTCAGGCTTTTGTAAAGCAAATTTTCTTGGGGTGCTACACCGATTAAGGGTTTTGTTGAGTCTGAAACTGGTTCGCCATTGAGGGTGATATGGCCACTGTCTGCATTTAGCAAATTGCATAAAATATTGATTGTTGTAGTTTTTCCTGCACCGTTTTGTCCGAGCAAACCATAGATTTGTCCTGGTTGTATGTGCAGTGTTAAATCTCGCAGCACTGAACGATTTCCATAGGATTTATTTAGCTTTTCTATTTGCAGCATTGAATTCTCCGTAGTTTTTTGTATAAGAGCATTTACGGTTGTTTTGGATTTTTTTAACCGCAGAGGGCG